>SCTL01000134.1 GCA_004297495.1 Verrucomicrobiota bacterium | reverse complement strand
GCAAACGAATCCAGTCCACGAACGGGACAACGCGAGTCCAATAATCAGCGCTTGCCCATCTTCTTGCGCGCGGCTTCGAGGATTTTCCGTTCGCGTTCGGTGAGGCTTTGGATGCCGTGCGCGGAAATTTTGTCGAGAATGGGGTCCATTTCTCCGGTGATAACTAGAGTTTGCGCAGAAGCGCCAAAATCATTGACGGCTAAACGCGTTTTCACTCCCGCAGAGGCTCGACAGACAACCAGTATCCGTCTAGCGTTGCGGTTGTCAGCAGCAGGAATTCAAGCGTCGGTTACCATGCCTGACTCGTTAGCCATCTGCACTCTCGCGCTCATCGTTCTGACGAGCGGTTATTCGCTGATCGGATTCCATGATCCTAACTTCCGCGAAAAGCATTTGTTCTCGGTTCGGGAGATTCTGGTGGAGAAACAATATCACCGCCTGTTCACCTCGGCATTACTCCATGCTGATTGGAGTCATCTGTTGCTGAACATGGTCAGCCTTTTTCTGTTCGGGCGCGGCATCGAGTGGCTGCTAGGAGTGAAGCAATTCCTGCTGATATATCTCGCCGCAGTTTTGGGTGGCAGCGTGCTCTCGTTGTGGATCCATCGGCATCACGAGTACAAAGCCTACGGCGCATCGGGGGGAGTTTGTGGCCTGATTTTCAGTTACGTCCTTTTGTTTCCGGGCGGGACGATTGTTCTGTTTCCCCTGCCCCTACTGGTTCCTGCCTGGCTTTACGCAATCTTGTTTTTTGTCGGCTCGGTCCTGGCGTTAAGGCGACAGGCCGACCATATCGGTCATGACGCGCACTTGGGTGGCGCAATCATCGGCTTGTGGACCACGGCCGCTTTGCTGCCGGATGCGGTCCGCATGCATCCAAAATTATTTCTTACCATCTCCGCGCTGTCCCTTTTACTCTTTGTGTACCTAGTCAAGAACCCGCTCTTTCTGCCACTCTCCAGTTTTTTCCCCTTAGCGTCACGGCGGGCGGACAAAAGTGAGCCAACCATTTCCGCTCGCAGCGAAACCGTCGAGCTGGATGCCATTCTCGAAAAGATTTCGCGTCGCGGAATCGAGAGCCTGAGTCCTGCGGAAAAGGCCCTGCTCAATTCCGCTTCGGAGAAATATCGGCGGCGGTCCGAGGCGAGGGAGCCGAAGTCCAAGTTGATTATTTAACCGTGTCAAAAGCTCCGTGAGAGCTATTTGCGCTTCGTCATCTTCTTACGCGCGGCCTCGAGGATTTTGCGCTCACTCTCGGTCAGACTGTGGATGCCATGCGCAGAGATTTTGTCGAGAATCGGGTCCACTTGTTTGCTGATGAATTCTTCTGGCGGCAGTTCTGCATCCGCCGACATCGTAGCGTCCCGCCAGGCCCGACCGCGAACGGAAGCAGCGCGGACAAGTTCTCGTTTGCGCTGCCGCGATTGAATGGGCTTCCACTGTCGCCAGCTCGCGAGCAATCCATCCCACGGCCACTGTACAAAACCACGGTGCCAGCCGAGCTTCACCCAAGCCACGCCGGCGAGGATACCGCCAAGATGTGCGCCGTGGGCGACATGGTCATTACTCGGCACCAAGATAAACAGCACAGTTGCCGCGATGAGCAACGGCAGGAAAAGCACAGCTCGAAGCGGGAGAATAAGAAACAAATAGATCGTGCTCTCCGGGTTGAGGAGTGCGTACGCGCCCACCAAACCGCAAATACCAGCGGAGGCTCCAACCATCGCGCCAGCAAACCGGTCGAAGAACAACCCAAGGATGATTTGAAAAAAACCTCCGACAAATCCGCTTAACAGATACAGGCTCAAAAAATTTCGGGTGCCGAGCATGGATTCCAACGCCCGGCCAAACGAGTAGAGAACAAATGAATTAACCAGCAGATGGCCCAGGCCACCGTGCATGAATTGATAAGTAAGCAATTGCCAAACGAAACCGTGTTTCAACCCATCCAAACTTAACGCGCCGTATTTCAGGAACGCTTCGCCGAATCGCGCGCCGCCGGTGGTCTCGACGAAAAACACAACCACGTTGGCCACCAGAATGACGAGCCACGCGGACATGGAAGGCCCCAGCCACGAGCGACCTTCACGCGTGCGCATATAATCGCGATCTTCTAGCATGCCACTGAGAAATTAGTTGCGACCTGTCCGGTTTTCAACGGCCTTTTGCAACGGCGACGGATTAATTCATTGAACGATCGCAGAAGCCGCCTCGGCTGAAGCTCGACTCAACAGACCCTCCTCAGTGAGCAGCCAGGACCTTGAGCGTGGACGGGATTTTCCCACAGTCTTCTGGCCCGGCCTTCCGAGGACCATCAGAGCCGTGGAAAGCGCGTCGGTCTCAGTAGCGGAAGGCAACACCACTGCACTTATCAACGCACCCTTCACCGGCCAGCCGGTACGTGGGTCGAGGACATGACCAAAGGATACGCCATCGGACTCGAAGTGCCGTCCCGAAATCGCGGAAACCGACAAGGATTCGTCGGCGAGCGGAATATCTGGCAGGTCCGGGACGGCTACCTCGGGTGACTGCGGTCGCTCAATCGCGACCCGCCAATGGGCCGCATCTGGCGGCCCACCAATCGCGCAAACCGTGCTCGTGCCGCCATGCAGCAGCGCGCTGGTCACGCCGGCTTCACGCAAAATTTCCGCCGCGCGTTCGATGGCGTAACCTTTGCCAATCGCACCAAGATCGAGCATCACGCCTTCGCGCGCGAAACGGACGGTGCGATTTGCTGAATCGAGCAAAACATTCTTCATCCCGACGCAAGCCAAGGCGCAGGCCAGTTCAGTTTCGGTCGGCACCCGACCGGCGTTGTGCATAAAACCCCACACGCGCACCAGCGGCGCGATGGTGATGTCAAACGCGCCCCCAGTCTCCGCGCTCAGCCGCTGCGCGTGTTGCAGGAGCGCGAAGACTTCCGGCGTCACACGGACGGCTTCGCGCGCGGCGCGGGCGTTGAGTTGTGCGACCTCGCTGCCGGGACGGTAGAGGCTGAGTTGATTTTCCAGCCGCGTGATTTCATCGAGCGCTTCCTCGCCGGCGGCTTGGAGCGCGAGGGAATTTTCCCCATGCAAAACCAACTCGAAACGCGTGGCCATGGCGTTGCGGGCGAGAGTGACGGTTTGCATGGCGTGCTGTCTCCGTCCTTTATCTTAATCTTCTACGTTTGGGGATTAAGAATAAGATTACGATTAAGATTAAGAACAAAAAGCCGGACGCGAGAACGCGCCCGGCTTCCCATTGGTTGGTTGCTTAGGACAAATCGGTCCAGCCGTAGGTCGGCGCTTTCACTTCTTTGCCGTCGGCGGTGGTGATCTTGCGGGTCTTCTCGTCGAAGAGGCACGCGACGTTCATCCGGTTCGACGCCTCGGCCAGCGAGATGACCGTTTGCACGCGCAGGGCCAGGTCAATCCCGCAGTTCGGCTGCTTGCCGCTGCGGATGCAACTGAACCAGTTCGCGTGATGCGCGGCGATGTCTTCCGTCGGTTTCAATCCCTCAATGGTTTCGGGATCAATTTCCTCCGAGAACGGCAGCTCGGGTTTGATTTCGAGCCGTTCGCCGGAGTTGCCTACTTCGATGGTCGCCTTGTGCCCGTAAAGCGCAAAGCCCGGACTGCGTGCGTTCACCGTGCTGCACGCTAGCATAAGTGAGACGCCGCTGGGAAATTCCGCCAGCAACTCCACATGCTCGGGCACATCGCGTTCGGGTGTCCCGTCGGTTTGCTTTTTGTCCGTGTGGATGGATTTCGTGCCGAGGCTCATCACGCGCGACGGAAATTCCGGATTGCCCGTCGCCAGCATCAGCGGATGCAAGCGGTGCGGCATCAAGTCGCCGAGCAGTCCGGCGCAGTAGGGAAAAAATTTCCGCCAGCGGAAATAATGTTGCGGGTCGAACGCGATGCGTTTGTGAACCGGGCCGAGCCATTTTTCCCAATC
This sequence comes from Verrucomicrobiota bacterium, assembly GCA_004297495.1. Classification (GTDB taxonomy): domain Bacteria; phylum Verrucomicrobiota; class Verrucomicrobiia; order Limisphaerales; family JADLHS01; genus SCTL01. Next base: position 148 of record SCTL01000134.1, on the reverse strand, counting down.
CACCGTCGCGGCGGTCGCGGCGGAATCCATCGGATAATTCCATTCGCCCGTGGGATTGTTGCGGCAGTAATAACCCTGCGCCCAGACCAGTTGGCCGATCTTGCCGCCCTTGATCAACTCAGCCGCCTTGTGCCAGCCGGCGGCGGAA
>SCTL01000015.1 GCA_004297495.1 Verrucomicrobiota bacterium | reverse complement strand
CGAATTGGTGGAAGTGAAGTCGTTCTCAAAGGCGCCGATCTTTGTCGGGTTGAGCGGAACAATTCTCGTCTCGCCCGACCGTTTGTTGGAGCGCGTTCAAACGGACGTCAAAGTCGCTCTTGCCGCTGCGTTTTCTTTCGCCGCGCGCGAACTCGGCCAGAGCATTTACCTGAGTGAAATCCTTGAGGTGATTCATCGCGTGCCGGGCGTGGTCGGCGCTGGCGGCGTCGCACTCGGCAAAGTCGAAGCCAATGACCAGGGCGAAATCTCCCTGGAATTGTTGCCAGATGGAAACCTGATTGCCGCGCGGCCCGTCAACGGCGTCGCGTTGGATCAGGCTCAGGCGGCGGAACTGCTGATCATGGACGAGTTCTCCTTCAGTCAGCTTGAATTTCTCATTCAAACACCATGAGCTTTGATCGCGACAAACTTTTCCGTCTCCTGCCGGCCATCCACCGCCTGCGCGACGCCAACGGCATGGGCACGCTGGCGACGAATCCCACGCCGAAGTCGCTGGAGCAATTGATCGCCATCGTCGCGGACCAAGTGGCCGTGTTGGAGGAGGAGTTGGAGCAATTGCACGACGATCAATTTGTCGAGACCGCCGCGCCGTGGGCGTTGCCGTATCTCGGCGAGTTGCTCGGCTTGCGCGGGTTGGATGCCGCCGGCCGCGACGCGCGCTTCGCTCCGCGCGCGGAAGTGGCCAACACCATCGCCTATCGTCGCCGCAAGGGGACGTCGGCGATGCTGGAACAACTCGCCCGCGACGTGACCGGCCAACCGGCGGCGGTGGTGGAATTCTGGAAACGACTGGCCGCCACACAGCACGTCAACCACGTCCGGCGGGGAAACGTCGCGTGGGCGAGCGTCCGCAACGCGCGCCAGTTGGAATTTGTCGGCACACCGTTCGAGGCCGCCACGCGGACGGCGGAAGTACGCCGCATCGAGCGGGAACTGGGCAAATGGAACATTCCGAACGTGGGGTTGTTCGTCTGGCGGTTGCGTGCTTTCGCGCGAACGCGTTCGCCGCTGGTCGAATCGCACCTGGGCGATCGTCGCCTGCGTTTGCACCCGCTGGGACTCGATGTGCCGCTGTGCGCGCGGCCGGAAACCGAGACGGAGATTGCGCACCTGGCCGAACCGGAAAACGTTCCCGTTCTCCTGACGTGGCGGCGGTTTGCCGGGAAATTGGTGGAGGGGACAACCAATCAATTTCATCCGGATGAAAAATGGTATGGCCCAAATCGGAGTGTGCAGTTGTGGCGGCTCGCCGACGGCAAATGGCAGGAGATTCCCGGCGAGGAAATCGTCGTGGGCAACCTGCACGACGTGGTGGAAACCGGAGCGATTGCGCGCTGGGGCCATGACACGGCGATGTTCGCCGGAAAGAAAAAAATCCTGCTCGATCCGCTGCGGGGACGCGTCGTGCTGCCGGTGGCGGAAAAAATCTTCGCCACATACTGCACGCTCTTCCCCGCCGACCTCGGCGGCGGCGAATACGCGCGCGCCGCCTCGTTTGACAAATCGTCATCGCCCAAACGGCTGGTCACCCGGCAACCGGCGGAGAGCGATCCGGCGAATCCGCTCGCGACAACCATTCAAGCGGCGCTCGACCCGGGCACGGCGGGCAGCGTCCTGATCCAGATCAGTGACGGCGATTTTTATCACGAATCGCTCACGGAGCTTTCCGCCAAAGGCGTGGCGGTTGAACTTCGCGCCGCCGACGGTCGCTGGCCCACGCTGATGTTGGACCAGGTGTGGAAACTGTCTGGAGACGCGGGCGGAAGCATCACGCTCAACGGCCTGCTGCTGAGCGGCCAAAATCTTGCGGTGGCTGAAGGGTTGCACACTCTGCGGTTGCGGCATTGCACCTTGCTGCCGGGACTCAACATCGGCGCGGACGGGCGCGTGCCGGAAAACTACGCGCTGCCGTCGGCGCTCGAAGTCCCTTCGGGCGGCACGGTGATTGAGTTGGAGAATTGCATCGTTGGTCCGTTGTGGGTCGGGCCGGACGTGAACGTGCGGTTGCGGAACTGCATCGTGGATGCTGGCTCGGAAAATTGGTGGGCCCTTCGCGGCCCGGACGCCGGCACGCCCGGCGGGACGTGGCGGATGGAGAACTGCACGATCATTGGCCGCGTGGCCGCGTGCGGGCTGGAACTGGCGAGCAACACAATCTTTCACAGCGCATCGGTGACGGTTGAGCGCCGGCAGGAAGGTTGCGTGCGTTTCTGCTGGCTGCCGGACGGCGCGGTGGTGCCGCGTCAACACAAGTGCGTGCCACGGGTGGAGGCGGACGATCAGGGCAATAAAGTGCCGGTGGATTTCCGTCCGCAATTCGTGTCGTTGCGTTTCGGCGACGCGACCTATTGCCAGTTGAGCCGGTCGTGTGCCGGGGCGATTCGTCGCGGCGCGGATGACGAATCCGAGATGGGCGTCTATCACGATTTGCTCGAGCCGCGCCGCGAGGCGCACCTGCGCGCGCGCTTGCGCGACTACCTGCGGTTTGGACTGGAAGCCGGGATTTTTTACGAGCAACAAACTCCGCGTGTGAACGCGGCTTGAGCGAAACATTGTGACCAAGGACATGATATGAAAGGCGACTTCACCCGAGACACATTCCATCCCGATAAGCACCACCGGCAGGTGCTGATGCAACAGGGCCGCGTGCAACTTGACGCGGATTGGAACGAACAGGCCGCGATTGCCGCGCGCCGCGATGAAACCACGCTGCAGGACGTCGCGGGCGATTGCGGCGGCCCGGCAGAGGGCGCGGCGTTTGGCGTCATCACCAGCCTCGCCGATCTTACGAAAGTTCCCCCGTCCATCGCCGCTTGGTTCAACGCCTTGCCCGCCGCGGAACAGGCCCGCATCCATGGCGCCCTGGGCAAAGGCGATTTTCTTTTGAGCCCCGGTCGCTATTACGTGGATGGAATTCAATGTGAACTGGAGCAGCCAATTCTGTTCAGTGAACAGGCGGACCTGCCCGGCGCGACCCTCGTGGCGAATGGGGCGAATCTGTTGTATCTCGACGTGTGGCAGCGTCATCTCACCGCGCTGGAAGATCGAGCGTTGCTGGAGTCCGCGCTCGGCGGCGTGGACACTGCCACGCGGGTGAAAACCGTCTGGCAGGTGCGCGCCTTGAACTTGGCCGGCGGAATTCCCCCGGCTGCGTGTGCCGCCAGCATTCCTGAATACGACAAGCTCACCGCGCCTTCGACACTTCGGCTGCAAGCGCAAACGCAGGTGGTGCCGGATAATTCCGATCCCTGTCAGGTCCCCGAAACCGTCGGCTACAAGGGGTTGGAGAACCAGCTTTACCGCGTCGAGATTCACGAAGTGGACACCGCCGGCAAGCCGAAGCAATGGAAGTGGTCACGGGAGAACGCGGCAATCACGAGCCGGCTTGTATCCATTGACGCCACCAATAAAAAACTTTTCGTCGAGAGTCTCGGACGCGGGCCCTCATCGGATTTTGCGCGCGGTCAGTTCGTGGAAATTCTCGACGACACGATTGAACTCGCCGGCGGCGCCGGTGAATTGATCGAGATTGATGACATCGAGGAAGCCAGGCGCGCAATAGTGCTCAAAGACAAACCCACCGGCGCTTACAACGGGACGAATCCAAAAGTGCGTCGGTGGGAGGGGGTTGAACCGGCCGCGACTGGCTGGCTGAAAGTGGATGACGGAAGCGGAATTGAAATCCAGTTCAGCGACCTGTCCTCGCGCTGCCGTGTCGGTGATTACTGGCAAATTCCCGCGCGGGCCGCCACCGCCACGAGTGCGGGCGGCGACATCGAATGGCCGCGCAATCCCAACGCGCAGGGGCAGCCTGATCCCGCCAATCCCATCGCCGTGTTGCCGCGCGGTGTGGAGCATCATTATGGCCGGCTGGGCTTCGTGACGACCGTGAACGGCAGCCCGAGTCAGTTCACCGATTGCCGTTGTCTCTGGCCGTCGCTGAACAACGTGCCGCAACTTTTTTACGTGAGTGGCGACGGCCAGGAAGTGATGCCCGACCTGACCGCACCGGCGGAGACGGTGTTTCCACTGCCGCAACCGCTGATCGTCGGCGTCGCCAATGGGCATTGTGTCTCGCGACCGCTGAAAGTGCGATTCACCATCCAGCCGAAAAGCACCGGGCGGCTCGTGGCCGCCGGCGGAGCGTTGGCTGGTGCTACGAACGAAGCTGACGTGGACGTGGATGCCAACGGCCTCGCGGCTTGTGATTTTTATCTCGATGGCGGCAACTACAGCCAGCGCGTGAAAGCGCAACTGCTCGACGCCTCGGGCAATCCCGTCAGCCTGCCGATTCTTTTCAACGCGACGCTCAGTCTCGCCGCGCAAGTGGCGTATCAGCCCGGCGATTGTGACGCGCTCAAAAGCGTTACCACGGTGCAGGCCGCGTTGGACACGCTCTGCGCGGCATTGGGTGAGGAGCACGGCTGTTGCTGTGTGCCGGTGGATCCAAATGATCACGAGCACACCTTGTCGAAAATAATCCGGGAATTGCTCGCCAAAGCGCCGACGGAGATTTGTCTCTGTCTGTTGCCCGGCGATCACGTCGTGGAGGAGGAACTCAGAATTGCACCTGAATCCGACAAGCGCCCGCTGCACGTGACCATTCGCGGTTGCAGTCCCGCCGCCCGCATTGTGTTGAAGAGTGGACCGCTGCGCGCCGCCAGGCTCGCCTCGTTCACCTTGAGCGATCTGGAATTGGTCGCTGGCTTCGTGATCGAGCAAGGTCGCGGCGCGGTCGAGTGCGAGGCCTGCGGCGAAGTGCGCGTCGCGGCGTGCCGTCTGGGCGCCCTGACTGCGCGCGGCGCGGTGCTCGTCATCCGGCGCGCGAACTGCGTGCGCGTGCAGAATTGTTTTCTCGAAGCAGCCGTGGTGGAAAGTTTGCGACCGCTCGTCGGACTGTTTGCGCCGGCGCAGGTCAAGTTTCTTGGCAAACCCTTTGCGATTCCGGAGGGCGATAGATTCGCGCGTGCCGCGCTGGACGCTGGCGCAGAGCTGGCAAAACTTTCACCGGCGGACCGCAAGTCCCTCACGAGCCTGTTGGAGGAAATGATCGGGGCGAAGTTCGAGGCCGAGCTCGGACATCCGCCGGACTTCGGGCGGTTGACACTCGGTGAGTTTGACAGTCTATCCCGGTTGGCTGCCAGCGTGAGCGTGGAGAGCAAAGAGCCGGCATTTTTCGCGGGACTGCTGGCCGATGTGCGAACGGCGGCGATCAAGGCACGCGGAGGCATCGCGCTGGTGTTGGGCGAACTGGCGCGCGCCGCCTTCACCCCCATTCATCTGGGCGCGCCGGCGGACGCGGGTGAACTGGTGATCGTCGAGCACAACCGGATTCACGGCACCGTGGCGCTGCTGGATTTTCCGGGGTCGCCGGGTTTGTCCGCCTTGCCGCTGTCCGCGCTCGCCAAGCAACTCCAGTCACGCGCCGTGCGACTTCACTCGCCGCAAGGCGGCTGGCAACTGCGCGGCAATCGGTTGGTGCGCGTCGTCGTCGCGGGCGTGTTGGTCAAACAAATCGCCGCCGTGCTTCAAGCAGGCAAGGGCGGAATCAATGGCGCGCCCGGCTCGTTCGCTCTGAGCGATAACATCATTGACGGGTTGGAATGTGAACTCGTCGCCGGGCAACTTTCGTTGAGCGGCAACAAATTTACTTTGCAGACGAGTATTCCGATTCATCCCGCCATCAGCGCTCCGGGAACGGCGGCGGTGGGTTCATCGGTCTCGGACAATGCAACGTTCGTCGGGAATCTGGGACAGACTCTGCCGGGTGAATGGCCGGCGGCCGCACGCCGCGCGGATCAGGCGGCAAACGTGGATTTTCAAACAAACATTCTTTGAGTTGTACGGCACTGGGAGTTTGCTCGTTGCGGGGGAGGGTGGTGGGCCCGCACGGATTTGAACCGTGGACCAAGCGATTATGAGTCGCCTGCTCTAACCGCTGAGCTACGGGCCCGAGTCACAACGATTCTGCTTGTGAGCGCGCGGGTCTCAAGCTAATTCCACGCTGTTCAAAATGAATTCACCCGAACTCAACGGCGCGAAACGTCTGGAAAATCTGCTGGGCCTCGTCCTGCTGTTCCTGCTCTTGATCGGCTGTTTCCTGGTGATGCGGCCGTTCCTCTCGGCGGCCATGTGGGCGGCCATTCTCGGTTTCACACTCTGGCCGGTGCATCGGCGGATGCTCGGCTGGCTGGGCGGACGCCGCACGCTGGCGGCCTGCGCGACGACGGCAGCGCTCGGGTTGGTGCTGGTGGTGCCGTTCGTGTTGCTCGGCTTCAGCGTGGCGGACGACGTTCGGGCGCTGGGCACGGCGTCGCGTAAGTGGGTGGAGTCAGATGCGAATCCTCCGGCCTGGGTTCGCAAGCTGCCGTTGGTGGGCGAGAAAGCGGAAACTTACTGGCAGGAATTTGCCGCCGAAGCCGCTCAACTGGCGCAAACGTTGAAACAAAAATCCGCCACCAACAACATGGCCGCGTCTGAGGATGTCGCTGGAGTCGAGGCCGTCCCGGTGGCAACTGAAAAATCTCCCGGTTCATCGCGGCTGGTGATCGCGGTGGGCAGACTTCTCCTCTCGGCCCAATCGTGGCTGTTGAAAGCCGGGCTGGCCATCGGGCGCGGAATCATCGAAGTCGCGTTGAGCGTGTTTCTGGTGTTCTTCATTTTTCGCGACGGCGCGGCGCTGGCTGAGCGCATGAAATATCTGGTCGCGCGAATCGTCGGCGAGCGCGGGCATCACTTGATTGAAGTCGCGGGCGGCACGGTGCGCGGCGTGGTTTACGGAATTCTCGGCACGGCGCTGGTGCAGGGCGTGATGGCGGCGATTGGTTTTGCCATCGCCGGCGTGCCGGGCGCGGCGCTGCTGGGCTTCCTGACCTTTCTATTGTCCGCCCTGCCGGTCGGTCCGCCGCTGGTGTGGATTCCGGCGATGCTTTGGCTGTTCAATCAAGGCTCGACCGGCTGGGGAATTTTCATGGCGGTCTGGGGCGTGGCCGTGAGCAGCGTGGACAACGTGGTGAAACCCTGGCTCATCAGTCAGGGCAGCGATCTGCCGTTCGTCTTGATTTTCTTTGGTGTGTTGGGCGGCGCGCTGGCGTTTGGCGTGATCGGAGTTTTTCTCGGGCCGACGTTGCTGGCCGTGGCCTATCGTCTGGCGCAGGAATGGTCGGGGGAAAATTCGGGAAAAGCATAGACTGAACGAGGCGGAAGGAACCTCTCGCAAAGACCGCAACGCAATTGGCACGCGGCACTCCGGGCCGCAGCGGAGACGAAACGCGGGACGCTCAGGAATTCACCTAGCCGGCCAAAAGACCGAAGCCGCTGCGGCCCGGAGTGCCGCGCGCCGGGAGTTTCAGCCGCGCGGCCAGAAGCGCAGCCAGAAACGTTGCGGCGATTGAATGAGAATGTCGTGGAGCAAATCTTCCATGCTCGCGGCCTTCGGTTCATCGAGCCGGCGCGAGAGCACCATTGTCACCGTAAAAACCACGGCGGCACCGGCGAAGAAAACCGTGAAACGATTCCATTCCAGGCCGAGCCAGACGGGGCGATGCTCGCCCACGGCATCAATCAGCAATCCCCACCCAATCGGCGCGAGCCCGAGCATGACGTTGTTGATCACGGAGTAGAGCGCGAAGAAATGGTTGCGGCCCATCGCGGGGACGATGGCCATGGCCAGCCGGTTGTTGGCCATGTTGACCAGCGCGGCGCCAAGCCCCATGAAGAATTGGAGCACCAGCACGGTGAGCAGCGAGGCCGAAAAGATTTTTCCCGAAAGCATCGCCCAACCGGCCATCACGACGATCCACGCGGCGCACGCGGAGCCGAGCACAGGTTTGCTTCCCAGATGATCAAGCCGTGCGCCCAGAAACCACAGGCTGCTCACGCCGCCGAGGAACGCGACGGAACTCACCAAAAGAATTTCGCCCTCCGGCATGGCGCATTGCGTTTTCAAAAATGAAACCGTGAACGCCGTCATGCCGCCGTAAGCCACCGACCACGCCATGACGGTGCGGAGCAGTTTGAAGAACGGCGGGTAGCGGAACATTTCCCACCAAGGGACGCGCGCGGTGGATTTATTCGGCTCGTCCGTGATCGGCACGTCGGGAATTTGTTTGAGAAAAGTAAGGCTGACCGCGCCCATCGCCGCGCTGAAGGCGAAGATCACGCTGAATTGCCACGACTGGGTTTCGCCGGCGAGCGATGCGGCGGAAACGAGAAACGCGCCGAAGCTGGCGATGTTTTGCACCGCGACGTCGCGCGCGAGATAGCGGCCCCGCAAATCGGCGGGCACGAGTTGCGTGATCCACGGCAGCCAGGCGCAACTCGAAATGCCGCGCGAGAGGTTGAAGCAGAAGAGCAGGGCGAGCATCAGGCCGAGGCGATTGGCGGGATTCAGGAACGCGCCGAGCACCGGCACGAGCGCCATCGCGAAGATGAACAGTACACGCGTGCTCCAGCCCGCGAGGACGAAGCGACGATAGCCGATGCGATTGATGTGGCTGGCGGCGGGAATCTGGAAGATGACCAGCAGCGGCATCATTCCTGCGATGATGCCGAGCACCGTCGCGCTGGCGCCGAGAGATTTCGCGTAGAGAATCATCGGGCTGCCGAGGACGACTTGAAAGGAGAGCGCGTTGAAGCCGGAGAAAAGAAAGGCGTTCCGCAGGCCGGGAGGAAATCCCGGCGCGGACGAAACGGTTTGAACCGGGGCTGAGGTCTGGTCGGTCATCGGCGCGCTCACGCAAAATTCGAACGTGAAACTATTTCGGACATGTCGGGAAATTGTCCAGAGGAATCCCCGGGCCGACTCCGGCGCAGCGGGAGCAGGCGATACTTGACAGCGGGAAACGAGCGGCGCATGGTAGGCTCGCAATTTAAGCCACAAACATGAAGCGTGTTGTTTTCGCTTTCGCACTGGTCCCGCTCGGACTGGTTCTTGCCAGCACCTCGTTTGCCTCGGACCCGGCCGTGCCGGTGATCACGAGTCTTTCCGCCACGGGCGCGACGCGGAACCTGCGATTTGACCAATACCCGGGCGCGCAAGCGTACACGATTTTCAGCGCCACGAATCCTGCCGGGCCGTACCTGCCGAACACGAATTTTTTTCAGGCGCCGTACATCACGAGTTACACGACCAACATCATCACCAACACGCCGACGCTCGTCACGAATTTCGCTTACGAATGGCGGCTCACGAACGTCACGGCGTCGGCGGGATTTTATCGCGTGGGCATCACGCCGTTGAGCAGCAACGCGGTGCTGGCGGGTCACGTGTTGAACCGGCTGGCTTACGGGCCGACGCCGGATGAACTGGAGCGGGTCAATGCCATCGGCCCGCAGGCGTACATCAATGAGCAACTCGCCTTCGACGGCATCGCGGACACGCTGGACAACAACTACGTCATCCAGACCACCAATTCCGTGCCCGCCGACGCCACGACCAACTGGACGCAAATCAACATCACCGGCACGATGGCGGCGTCGCCGCTTTACCTGTTCACGACGGCGCCGGGGGAGATTTATGTTGATGACCTGGATTTGCGGCCCTCGTTCTATTACCAGCAGATTGTCACCAACGTCGTCAACGGCACCAATGTCTATGTGACGAATCGCGTCTTCTCTTCCGTCTCGACCAGCAACATTCTGGCGAATGGCGCGTTTGAAACCGGCTTGAGTCCGTGGCTGACGGCGGGCGGCGCGAGCGGCACGTTCCTGGACAACACCAAAGCGCACAGCGGCACGAATTCGCTGCACGTGGTCTCCACCACCGGCGCGAGTTCTTCGGGCAGCAGTTACGTGCGCCAGACTTTTCCCACGACCTACGGGACCTCGAACAGTTGGGGGATGACCGTGACGAACACCTACAACACCTCGGATGCCGCGACGTTGAGCTACTGGTATCTGCCCGGCGCGGACTCATCCAAACTGCGCGTCCAACTCGGCAGCAGCATCAACAGTTCGCCCGGCGGGCTGCCGCCGACGCCCACGTGGGTCTATGCCACCGCCACCGGCACCGCGAACGCGAACAGCCGCATCTATATTTACCTCTCCGGCGTGGGCGACGCGTACGTGGATGACGTGAAACTCGTCGCGGGTTCGGTGCCGGAGGTTGGAGCGAATCTCGTCGCGAACGGAAATTTTGAATCCGCGCTGGCCGGCACGTGGACCAGCTCCGCGGATTTTGCAAATTCGGCGCTCAGTCTCACCACGGCCCATTCCGGCGGCAGCAGTCTCCATTTGGTCGCCACCTCCGCCGGCAGCGGGAACAATGATTCCGTGCAGCAAACCCTCTCGCCCGCGCTGACGAACGGCGGCACTTACACGGTCAGTTACTGGTA
>SCTL01000133.1 GCA_004297495.1 Verrucomicrobiota bacterium | reverse complement strand
ACGGTCAACAACATCGGCGCTCCATTGACCGGCGGCGAAGAATTCGACCTGTTCGATGCGACGAGTTTCAGCGGTTCGTTCAGCGCGACGAACCTGCCCGCGATTGCCGGCGGCTTGAACTGGTATCTCGGCGATCTCACCGTGAACGGGAAGATTTACGCCAACCGTCCGCCCACCGGCGCGGACAAAGCCTACACGCGCGGGCCGGGCGCCAGTGTGCTGATTCTCAAGTCCGATTTGGTGGCGGGCGCGAGCGATCCGGACAGCGGCGACAGCGCGAGCTTCGATTCACTCATCAGCGGCGGATCGCAAGGCGCCACGATTTACACCAACGCCACGTCGTTCCTCTACGAACCGGCGAACAACAACAACGACACGCTCACCTTCCGGGTCAAAGACGCGCGCGGCGGCGTCAGCGCGGTCAAGAACATCACGATCACGGTGGACACGAGCAGCAGCGCGGGCGGCACGGCGCAATCCATCAACCCGACCACCGCCGGCATGACCGTGACCTTTGCCGGCATCCCGACGTTGAAGTATGACGTGGAACGCGCCGAAGACTCGGGCTTCACAGTGAACCTGACGACGCTGGCCACCACCAACGCGCCGGCCAACGGCCTCTTCAGCATCACCGATCCGACTCCGCCCTCGCCGACGGGTTTCTATCGCTTGAAATACAACCCGAACTGAGTGACGAAGCGCAATGCAACCAAAATTCAAAAGGCAACGAACATGAAAAAAACAATTGCAACGATGATGCTGGTGCTGGCGGGAGTGACGAGCCGTGCGGACACGGTGACGACGAACTGGAATCTGAGCACCGGCAATGTGATCCCGGACGGCAATCTGGCGGGCTGGAGCGATACGCGCGTGATTGGTGGGATCAGCGGAACGATCTCAGACGTGAACGTGAGTCTGAATCTGAGCGGCGGGAACAATGGCGATCTCTACGCCTACCTCGTTCACAGCAGCGGCTTCGCGGTGTTGCTCAACCGAGTGGGTCGTGATGGAAGCAATCCATTTGGTTACGGCAACGCCGGGATGGCGGTGACCTTCGATGACGGCGCGGCGACGGACATTCATTTTTACGGCGGGACGGGAATTCCGAGCGGCAGTTACCAGCCCGACGCGCGGAACGTGAGTCCGTTGAGCAGCGGCGCGACGCTGGCGGGATTTGACCGGGCGACCAGCGGGGCGTGGCTTTCGAGTTTCACGAATCAAAGCGCGAATGGAAGCTGGACGCTGTTCATCGCGGACGTGGTGGGCGGTGGCAGTGGCCCGACGGTGACGAGTTGGGGACTGACGCTGGATCTCGTTCCCGTACCCGAAGCGTCACAATGGGCGATGTGCGGCGCGATGGCCGTCTTCGGCGCCGGCTACTTCTACCGCGTGCGCAGGAAAGTTTTGTCCGGAAATAAAGACAGGGAGTAATAGAGTTTCGAGTTGGCTGGCGCGGCCTTGAATTCGCCGGTCAGCGAATCAGTGGCGGGCTTGTCCTGGAGAATTGCGCGGGCTAAACACCTTGGGGTGTCCAGCAAGCGACGAATTATTCCCGAACGTCCGCAACACTTTGGATTGAATCCTTTGCGAAGGGCGACGGTTTGGGAAGCGCGCCCGATTTTCCTCGCCGGTTTGATCGCGGTTTGAACCGCGGCGGTGTTTGTTCCAGTCGGAGGTTTCGATTACCAGATTTACGCCGGCCACCATCATGTGGTGACCAATCCGCACGCGCGCGGCGACTGACGTAAGGCGGGATTGTCTGGGCATGGCAAACTTCCTTCATGGGCAATTGGCAGCCGTTGACTTGGATGTCGCACCTGCCCGACGCGGAATTGTCCGGCGGGCTCGCCGGCTGGATCGCATTTCCTTCACTCAACCAATCCGAATGAGTGGGAGAGTTGCACCGGACCGGCGGGGTACGCGTCCTTCCGCTCCCGGTTAGTTCGAGCTTCCTGCCTGACTACTCGAACGGGCAATAAACGCGGGCACTTTTTTCACGCTTGATGGTGCGAAATTCACTGGGCAACTGCTTGACGATTATTGGATGAATCCGCTTAATCAATGAAAGCCCAACGATTCAGAATCCGAATGTTTGCTCAGAAGCATCCTTCGTGGTCCGCAGAAAGTGCCGGTAATCATTGTCTCACCAGCGGCGAAAGCCGTGAAACCGAAAACAGCATATATATGATCAACTTCACCCCTCTTGTTGATTCCTCTCGCAACAAAAAGCCACTCATCGGGGCGCAAATCGTCTTGCTCGTTTTGTCTTCAGCCATGTTGCTTGCGCACGCGCCGAAAGCGTTGGCTACGGCG
>SCTL01000132.1 GCA_004297495.1 Verrucomicrobiota bacterium | reverse complement strand
GGCCTGGATGCTGGCAGTTTCCGGATTTTTTTCGTTCTGCACGACGATCCTCGCGCCATTGCCAGTGGGAGCGACGGTCCTGGCCGGGTTGTTTCTCGCGTGGCGAAATGGGTGGCGTCCGGAACGCAAAGCCTTGAAGATTTTGCTCGTCGGATTAGCCGCCTGTGTTCCACTGGCCCTCTACTACGCGATGACCTTGAGGCACGGGGCGCGAGCGGCGCAAGTCTGGCACGTGGACACAAAATTCCTTGCCTATGTTGTTTACGAACTCACCGGCATGGGCGGCATTGGCCTGTCGTATGCGGAGCTTCGGGAAATTGCCCGCTCGCCGCAATTGGCGTCTGAGCTATCTCACCACCTGCCGCAATTAATCTTGCCCGTCGCACAAAGTGGATTGCTGTTGGCGGTGATCTTTCTGGGCCTGCGACGCCGGGCGAAAACGGCTGAACAACCTTTGCTGTCGGGAATCTCATTCGTGCTGTTGTTTACTGCTGGTGTTTTTGCGGCGGGCAGCTTTCTGTTGCAAAAGGCATTCTGGGCGCGCCACTACGCTCCGGTATTTCCGATCTATGTTACACTGCTCGGCTTGGCCATTGCTGGCGTTTGGCAAAACCTGCGACCATGGCTCAGACTCCTGCCATCCTTGGTGTGTGTGTTATTGGTTTGGTCCGCCCTGAACATCCGTTTTGCCCCATCCTTGCGGAAGGAGGATTACCGATCAGCGGCGCAATTCACCAAATCAGCGATTGCCGAAGGTAAGACCGTCTGGTGGATGGCTGGCGGTTATCCAGCGGCCTATTACCGAACCTATGTCCGGCCGGACAAGCTGGAAGCGGGCAGTGCCTACCAGGCTTTCTGTGCGCCGGATGTTTCTGTGTTGCCGTTACCGGATTACATCGTGATGAACCGGACCGATCTGGTTGATCCCGTCGGCACGGTGCAAAAACTCATCGCCGAGAACCATTATACCGTCGCCGCCCGCTATCAGGCCTTCACGATCTGGACGAGATGATTATTTGGTCGGGGCGGCGAGATTTGAACTCGCGACCTCTTGCACCCCAAGCAAGCGCGCTAGCCGGGCTACGCTACGCCCCGACCGAAAATCGGACTGAAGCCCGCGAAGATACTACTGACTCGAACGCGCGGTTCAATCACGAAGTCACGTTCAGTGCCGTTTCTTCGCGATGGTGTGCGTCGCGTGACCGTAAAACGCCTCGGCACATTCCATCAGCGTTTCGCTCAACGTCGGATGCGGATGCACCGTGAGGGCGATGTCCTCGGCGGTCGCGCCCATTTCCAGTGCGAGCACGGCTTCGGCAATCAACTCGCCTGCGCCCGCGCCGCAGATGCCGACGCCCAACACGCGTTCGCTCTCGGGATCAATGATCATCTTCGTCACGCCGTCAGTGCGGTCAAATGAGAGCGCGCGACCGGAAGCAGACCACGGGAACTTCACGACTTCATGCGCGATGCCTCTCGACTTGGCGTCCGCCTCGGTCAACCCGCACCAGGCGAGTTCTGGATCGGTGAACACCACCGCCGGGATGACGACGTTCTCAAACGTGCTGCTCTCGCCATTGATGTTTTCGACAGCGATGCGGCCTTCCTTGTGCGCTTTGTGCGCGAGCATGATGCCGCCCGCGATGTCGCCGATGGCGTAGATGTGCGGGTCGCTCGTCTGTTGCTGTGCGTTGACTTTGACAAACCCCTTCTCGTCGAGCGTGACCTTGGTGTTCTCCAGTCCGAGGTCAATACTGTTAGCCGCGCGGCCCACCGACACGAGCACGCGGTCGTAAAGTTCCTCAACTTTTTTGCCGTCGAACTCGATCTCTACTTTGATTTGTTTTCCGACCGTGGCCATCTTGAGCACCTTGGCCTTGAGGCGGATTTCCTTGAACGCTTTCTTCGCCGCCAGCACGACCGGTCGCGCGAGATCGGGATCAGCGCCGGCCAGAATGTTGTCGAGCGCTTCGACGACTGTCACTTTGCTGCCCAGCGCGGCATAGACCGTCCCCATCTCCATGCCGATGTAACCGCCGCCGACCACGAGCAGGTTTTCGGGAACGTCCTCGATCTCCAGCGCCTCGGTCGAGGTCATCACGCGCGGATTGCCGAGATCGAACGCCTTCGGCATCGCGGGCACAGACCCCACGGCGAGGATCGCGGTTTCGTAATTGATGAACTGCTGGCCCTGTTCGTTCTCGACGCGCAAGGTTTGCGACCCCTCAAAGTAAGCGCGACCTTGAATGACCGTCACGTTGCGCATCTTCGCGAGTTGCGCAACCCCGCCGCCGAGTTTGGTGAGAATGCCTTCCTTCCACGCGCGCAGTTTGTTCAAGTCCACCGCCGGCGCGGCGAAAACGATGCCGCGATGTTCCGATTCCTTCGCGCCGGTGATCTGGTGCGTCGCGTACAGCAGCGCCTTCGACGGAATGCAGCCGCGGTTCAGGCAAACGCCACCGAGCCGCTTGTCGCGCTCAATGAGGATGAC
>SCTL01000131.1 GCA_004297495.1 Verrucomicrobiota bacterium | reverse complement strand
CTTTGAAGCCCCAGCAATCCGCCATCTGCCGGCTCAAATCCACCAGCTTTTGCAGGTGAGATTTGAAGAGGCGGAACTTGGATTCCGCGCGCGCCTGCTTCCACGCCTCGCGCGCGTGGGCGCGGATGCGCTCCATTTTTTCCACGAGCCGCGCGGGAACTTTCGTGGCGCGATCGTAGCGCCGCCGCCATTCGCGTACGTTGCCCGCCTCGTCCGAGTCCGGCGCGAAGCCGTGTTGCTCGCACTCGGCGATCAACTGGCCGACTTTTTTCGCCGTGAACTTCCGGTGCGCCTCGCCGCCGAGATACGCGAGTTGTTCGGCGCGAAACGCCAGCGCTTTGGGCGGCATGTAGGTTTCCAGGTCCCATGAGAGCGCCGCGGTGGTGCTGCCAACGAAGGAAATCTCGCGGGCGCGCTTGAGAAGTTTTTTATAGGCGGCGGGTTCGTTTGACATATTTACAATGCGATGAATTGTTTTCGATGTCGTTCGAGAATTTCCTTCAACTTCGACTCAGGTTCAAAATCACTCTTGTCGCCAAAGGAATAGTAACATCCCACCTTGGACCGGGCTTTGGAATCTCTCGGGACAATCACTGCACCAGCAATCTTCCCGTCTTCTCCCGAAATGAGCAGCAGGTGATACTTCTGCCTCAAGTCGGCTCCCGAATCGCCGCGCAACATTCCGTTCTTTTCCCATACAAGCTGCCGAATCCTACCGATGTCTCCTTCGCCGTCGAGAGATGCTTGCTGCCAAGCGCCGTCAAGCTGCCGGATGTTATTGTAATCCATCCCGTACCAGCGTTTAGCTTCCATCAGCGGTTCGGGACTCGATAAAATCCAGCCGAGCTGATGAACAATTCCCCCGACGGACATGCCGACAAAGAAAAAGAGCAGGGCCGCCGATAACCCACACCACGTCCACTTCCATGGCCAGCGCCACGTGGGCCTCTCTGGATGATGCGCTGATTGTGCTAACTGAAGAAGCCGGTTCAGAACCCAATGCCCCAAGAATAGAATCACCCCCAAGCAGAACAACGCCATGCCCAGCAAGTCCCAGTTCCAATGAATTCTCGGGACAGTCCGCGAAAGAAAACTCCACCAACCGGCAATCAAGGTGATGCCGATTTCGACTGGTGGGGCGAGTATCGGGCCGAGAAGAATGAACAATGCGAGGCAAATGAATACATAAAACAAAGCACGTCGCACGCGTTGACCCGCTGTCAGCACGCCGGCTTCGTCTGGTGCCTTGGGCTCTTTCATGGCTTGAACGCGCCCTGCTGCCGTTTGTTGATATCCGCATCTCCCAACTTCTCGATTTGCCCAGCCGCGGTCAGCACCAATCGGGATTCACCAAACGCCAAGGGCTCGACGGCGACCAACTGCGCGCCATGGTTCGTGGTCAGCCCACCGGTGTAAATGTAGTGCGTGCCCAATTGATCCGGCGACTCCCAGATTTTCTCGGGAATCTCGGTCACAAAATCGTGCGGGGGAAATTTGCCCTCGTGCGTACGGGCATATTCGTAAAGCGCGGCTCGTAGATGCTCAAGGCTCCGTAATCGCGCCGTCTCCTGCGAAGCGTCGTTCAGCCGGTATGAGCTTCCTTGTCTGCGCCACGCGTCGGGTGTGAGCACTTCGCGGATGCCGGAGATCATCGTCAAGACGAGCAGCATCAACAGACCAAAGATCAGACTCAAACAAAGTGACTGGACGAATTTAATCTGCGGGAGGAAGGCGAAGCCTTTTGCCGCGTGGTTCCAAAGGAACTTCAGGATGAAGGCGCAAGCCAAAAACAGGACGATGAAAAACGAAATCTCCTCGATCCGTAAGCGATAGATGTCCCGCAGACCATAAACCGTCATGCCTGCATGTGCCGGGAACGTGAGCGACATCGTCAGTAGTGTCGCCAAAGAGATCGTCGGACTCTTGCTCCGGAGGTGCGCGGCCATGTCGAATTGTTGTGCCGTCACTCGCTGCCTCGCAACTTAATTCAAGCCGCCGGCGGCCCGCCGAAGTGCGCCTTCCACGAGGCGTAGGCGGCGGAGTCGGCGAGCATCGCGTCAATCGTGGCGGCCAGCGGCTCGATTCGCACCAGGCCGGACAGCACCGCGCGGTCGCCGATGTCGTCTTCGATCAGAAACGTGGGACGCTGGTTCACTTGCAGCGCGTCGAACTCGGCGCTCGTCTTCTTCACGCGCTCGGCGGTGGCGGTGGATTGCGCAACCGCGAGCAATTTGGCTTTGTCGAGTTGCCCGGCAGCGGCGGCAATCTCCACGCAAACTTCCCAGCGACCGACTTTTTTTCCATCAAGGTCGGCGGCGTTTTGAATCGCCAGCCGCACGGTGTCATCGGTCACGCCCAGTTCGCGCGCGGCTTCGGCCACGAGATTCGGCACGCGCATCTCGATGTTGTCGGGATCGAACCAGCCGGTGTTGAGCATGTAGGGCGAGCGCATGATCGAACCGCTGCGACGGTAGAACCATTCGAGCTGCTCCAGCGATTGCGGATACGCCTCCCGCGGCATCTGCGCGATCTTCCAGCAGAATTCCACCCGCCCGGAGTAACGGCGCTTCAACTCCGCCCACGTCGGCTCGGCCCAGTGGCACCAGGATGAGATGACTTCGAGGTAGTAAGTAATCTTGACCGCGGGCTTGGTTTCTTGCATGGCGCAGATTTTCGTCGGCTTAAGCCGGAGCGCAATCCCAAATCGACGCGCGCGGCCCTCCGGGCCGCAGCAACCCCGACACATCAAAGGGCCGGGAAATTTTCAAGGCAGCAGGAGAAATCCACCGGCTGCGGCCCGGAGGGCCGCGCGCCGATTGCGCTTGTCTCACTGTGCCGCGCGACAAAAGATAGCCGGCATGAAACCGCTTCGGTCACTTTCAATTCTTCTCCTCGCTGGCGCGCTGGCAAACATCGCGTCCGCCGACTCGCTTGAAAAAGGTTTTCTCCAGCCCCCGAATTCGGCCAAGCCGCACACGTGGTGGCACTGGATGAACGGCAACATCACCAAGGCGGGCATCACCGCCGATCTCGAAGCGATGCAGCGCGTGGGCGTAGGCGGCGCGCAGATTTTCAACGTGGATTGCGGCATCCCGCACGGCGACGTGCAATTCATGTCGCCCGAGTGGCGCGAACTGTTCAAGCACGCGATCAAGGAGGCGGACCGGCTCGGCATCGAGATTTGCGTTCACAATTGCGCGGGCTGGTCGAGCAGCGGCGGCCCGTGGAACACGCCGGAGCACGCCATGCAACGCATCGTCACGAGCGAAGTGCGCCTGAGCGGGCCAACGAATTTCAGCGCCGCGCTGCCGCAGCCGCAAATGAATCTGAATTTCTACCGCGACATCGCCGTGCTGGCGTTTCCCGCGCCCGTCAGTGAAGGCGTGAGAATGCGTGACGCATCACCCAAAGCTTCGGCAAGCGGCGAAACCGAAGCGGGCGACAAACTCACCGACGGCAAATCCGAAACATTGATCCGCCTGCCCAAAGCCACGCGCTATCAGCCCCAGTTTGCGCAGCTCGAATTTCGCGAGCCGTTCAAGGCGCGCTCGGTGAAAATTGTCGGCGGGAACGGCCTTGGCGAAGCGAGCGGCGTCGTGCAGGTCTCGGACGACGGAAAAGAATTTCGTTCGCTGAAGCCGTTTGCGTTTGGACGACGCGGCTCTTTGATTCGCATGGTCTCACTGGGCGCTGACGCGGTGTCCGCGAAATTCTGGCGCGTGACATTCACCAACTGCGCGGCCACGGCCTCGAATATTCCGCTCGCTGAAATCGAACTCGCGCCGCGACTCATCGTGGAAAACATTGACGCCAAGTCCGGCGCGAACGGCGCGGCGGTGCTTTCCTCGCCCGAAGATGGCGAGGCTGCGGGCGATGTCATCCAGCGCAAAGACATCATCAATCTCAAAGCCAAGCTCGATGCGAACGGAAAACTGAACTGGCAAGCGCCCGCTGGGGATTGGGTGATTCTCCGTCTCGGCCACACGCCGACGGGAAAGAATAATCATCCCGCGCCGAAGGAGGGCGAAGGTCCGGAGTGCGACAAGCTCAGCAAGGAAGCACTCGACGCGCATTGGGCCGGATTCATGCAAAAGATTCTCGACGACGTCGGCCCGCTCGCCGGCAAGGCGTTGAACAATGCGCTGATTGATTCCTACGAAGTCGGCGGCCAGAACTGGACCGCGAATTTCCGCGATGAATTCAAGCGGCGGCGCGGCTACGATTTGCTCGAGTTCCTCCCGACTTTCACTGCGCGCGTCGTCGAGAGTCCGCAGATCACCGAGCGTTTTCTTTGGGACTTGCGCCGCACCGTCGCGGACTTGATGGCAGAGAATTATTTCGGCCATTTCGCCGAGCTTTGCCGCCAGCGCGGGCTGCTCACGTCCATCGAGCCTTACACCGGTCCGTTCGAGTCGCTGCAATGCGGCGCGCCCGCGGACATCGTGATGGGCGAATTTTGGACCGGCGGCTTGTGGAATAAGTCCGTCAAGCTCGCGGCGTCGGTCGCGCACATTTACGGCAAGCGAATCGTCGGCGCGGAATCTTTCACCGCCGAGCCGATGCGCGGCCGTTGGTTGGTGGATCC
Source organism: Verrucomicrobiota bacterium (assembly GCA_004297495.1). Taxonomy (GTDB): domain Bacteria; phylum Verrucomicrobiota; class Verrucomicrobiia; order Limisphaerales; family JADLHS01; genus SCTL01. Next base: position 2,363 of record SCTL01000131.1, on the reverse strand, counting down.
GTGGTCCATCAAGCCGCTCGGCGACCTGATGTATTGCCAGGGCTTGAACCGTTACATCTTTCATCGCTACGCGATGCAGCCGTGGACGAATCGCTGGCCGGGCATGACGATGGGCCAATGGGGTTTTAATTTCGAGCGCACGTCCACGTGGTGGGAACAGGGCAAGGCGTGGCTCGATTACGTGTCGCGCTGCCAGTTCCTGCTGCAACAGGGCCGCGCGGTCGCGGACGTCGCTTATTTCTGCGGCGAAAGCGTGCCGGTGGAAATCCGCATCGGCAATCCGGCCATGCCGACGGGCTACGACTTCGACGCCGTGAACGCCGATGTGCTGCGCGGCGCGAAAGTGAAGGACGGGCGAATCACACTGCGCAGCGGAGCGAACTACGCGGTGCTGGCGTTGCCGCCGGAAGACGCGAACCTGCGGCCCGGACTGTTGAAGCACATCAGCAAGCTGGTTTCCGAGGGCGCGACAGTGGTGGGCGCGCGTCCGCAAACTTCGCCAAGCCTGGAAAACTTTCCGAAGTGCGATGACGAAGTGAAAAAGCTAGCGGAGGAATTGTGGGGCAAAGGCAAAATCAGTTCGGGCAAATCGCTGGCCGACGTGTTCGCCGCGAAGAAGTTGCAACCGGATTTTGAATTCAAACGCAGTTCGCCGGCGACGCGGCTGGCGTACGCGCATCGCGCGACGGACGAGGCGGACATTTATTTTGTTTCTAATCAGCGCACGCAGTTCGACACGGTGGAATGTACGTTCCGCGTGAGCGGCAAAGAACCGGAGTTGTGGCACGCCGACACCGGCGTCATTGAGCGCGCGCCGGTCTGGCGAGTCGAGGACGGTCGCACAATCGTAAGCCTCTCGTTCGATCCGGCAGGTTCGGTGTTCGTGATCTTCCGCAAGGCGGCGAAGGGCGATCATGTCGTGGCTTCGGCGGCCGCTTTCGTCGGAGACGCGCCTGCCGTCGGGCCGAAGCTTGAAATCTTGGAAGCGGTTTATGAAGCCGAGGATGGCAAAGGCTCGATGGATGTGAAGGAACTGCTCGCGCGCAAAGTGAGCGAAGGCCAGTTGACCATCACCGCGAGCAACGACGAACTCGGGCGCGATCCGACGCCGAATTCGTTGAAGCGATTGCGGCTCAAGTTCAGCGTGGACGGCAAAGTCACCGAGACGAACATCGCCGAGAAAGCCAGCTACGCGCTACCGGTCAAGGTGAGCGCCGGCAAAGCGCCGGTCTGGCAGACCGCAGTGAGCGAGAGCGGCGGGACGCAAGTGAAGGCGTGGGTGAACGGTTCGGCGGAGTTGCGAACGGCCAAGGGAAAAATTTTGCGGGCCGAGGCGAAACAAGTGCCCGCGCCCATCGAGTCGAACGGCGACTGGAGTCTGAAGTTTCCGCCCAACTGGGGTGCGCCGGCGGAGGTGAAGCTGGACAAGTTGAGTTCGTGGACAGAACACGCGGACGAAGGCGTGAAGTATTTCTCCGGCACGGCCAGCTATGAAAAGCAGCTTGAGATTCCGGCGGATTGGTTGCGCGCCGGTCGCGAAGTGTGGCTTGATCTCGGCGAAGTGAAAAACTTTGCGGAGATTTCGTTGAACGGAAAAGCTCTGGCGACTTTGTGGAAGCCGCCGTTTCGTTTGAATGTGACGACGGCTGCACGCGCCGGCGCGAACAAATTGGAGGTGAAGGTGACGAACCTTTGGCCGAACCGGCTGATTGGCGACGAGCAATTGCCGGCGGACGTGGAGTGGGACGGGCTGAAACCGCGAACCATTCCGCAATGGGTGCGCGCGGGAAAACCAAGCCCGAACGGACGGCTGACATTTACGACCTGGCATCTTTGGAACAAGGACGACGCACTGCTTCCGTCCGGTTTGATCGGCCCGGTGAAACTGCAATGCGCGGAGATCATCACCGCGAAATGAACCGGATCATTTTCATCACGGGCCCGGACACCGGCGTGGGGAAAACGTTTTTTGCCGCGGCGCTTTCCCGTGCTTTGCGAAGTGATGGCGTGAAAGTGGCGGCGCTCAAACCCATCTGCTCCGGCGGACGCGACGATGCGCGCCTGGCCCGGGTAGCGGCGGGGAATGTTCTATCGCTCGACGAAGTGAATCCGTGGCATTTTCGCGCCGCGTTGGCGCCGGTGCTGGCGGGCCGCCTGGAAAGGAAGCGGGTGCGCCTGCGCGAAGTCGTCGCGCACGTGCGCCGGGTGGCGAAGCAATTCGAGATCGTGGTGGTGGAAGGTGCGGGCGGCCTGCTGAGCCCGATGGGGGAGGATTTCGATTCGCGTGAGCTCATCGCGGCGTTGGATGCGTGGCCGGTGATTGTCTGTCCAAACAAACTCGGCGCAGTAAATCAAGTGTTGCT
>SCTL01000130.1 GCA_004297495.1 Verrucomicrobiota bacterium | reverse complement strand
CCTGGGGAACACCGTGGCCGGCGAGATAACAGAAACCGAGATAGCATTGCGCCACTTGATCGTTCTGCTCGGCGGATCGGCGAAACCATTTCACGGCCTCGTTGTAATCCTGCTGGACGCCCTGACCGTTTTGATAACACACGCCCATGTAACATTGAGCCTGCGGGTCGCCACTGGCGGCGGCGGCGTGCATCTCATCGAACGATGTCCAAGTGCGGCGGTTGCTTTTCATGGATTCGGTCCTTCGCGGAATCAATCTGCCAGGAAATTCATCTTGCGCCAGAGGATAGAGCCACGAACTCAATTGACAAGAGTTGAATGGTGTTCGCGGCCTGGTGCCGTTGGTAATTCAGTTTCCAACGGTACTTTCAGTTGTGTTCACGGCGGGCTTGGGATTCCCAAGCCCGCCTTTTTCATTCAGACTCGGGCGCGTGAAAGTTCTCATCGTTCCTGACAAGTTCAAGGGCACGCTCACGGCGCAACAGGCGACGCAGGCGATTGCCCGGGGATGGCAGCGCGCGCGACCGGAAGACGTTCTCGATCTGCTGCCCATGAGCGACGGCGGTGATGGTTTTGGGGCGGTGAGCAGTTCGTTGCTGAAGGCCCGACCGCGACGAGCGCGGACGGTGGACGCGGCACACCGGCCGTGTTCCGTGACCTGGTGGTGGAACTCCAAATCAAAGACCGCAATCATCGAGTCCGCAAATGTCATCGGCCTTGCCAGGCTTCCCCACGGAAAGTTTCATCCTTTTGATCGGGATAGTTTCGGCCTTGGGAAATTAATGCTGGCCGTACGGAAGCAAGGCGCAAAGAAAATCATCCTCGGACTCGGCGGCAGTGCGACCAATGACGGAGGATTCGGCATGGCGCGCGCGCTGGGTTGGAAATTTCTGGATCGGAATGAACGCGAACTGACTCGCTGGATCGAGTTGGAAAGGCTGGCTCGAATTGCGCCGCCCGAGCATCGCTTCGGAGTTCCAATTCTTTCGGCAACGGACGTCTCCAATCACTTGCTTGGGAAACGAGGCGCGACGCGAATCTTCGGCCCGCAAAAAGGATTGTGTGCAAGTGATCTTGAAAAAGGAGAGGCGTGCCTGCGGCAACTGGCTTCAAAAGTGGCTCGCGCGACGGGCGTGAACCACGCGATTCGGGCTGGCGCGGGCGCAGCCGGCGGGCTCGGATTTGGTCTGATGGCCTTTGCCGGCGCTTCCGCGCGAAAAGGGTTCGATCTCTTCGCCAGATGGTCGAGGTTGCGGACGCGCGTGGCCAAGTCTGATCTTGTGATCACGGGTGAGGGCCGGCTGGACGCTTCGTCTTTGATGGGCAAAGGGGTGGGAGAAGTCTCGGCGGTGTGCAAGGGACAGGGAGTGCCTTGCTTCTTAATTTGCGGATCGCTTGAAGGATCAGCCGGGCTGGGAAAAGGGCATTTTTGCAGGATTTCTGCGCTCGCGGCAATGGCATCTAGGTCCAAGGCAAGACACGCGGCAGGTCATTGGTTGGAAGAACTGGCATACCACGAAGCGAAGCAGTGGAATTCCGCCCGAAGCAACGGCTGGTTCAATGCAAGAAAATGATAAACCACCTTGGTAGCTCTTATTTGACGATTGCGCCGCGTGTGATACGCTAATGCCAATCTATGAGTGCTAGAAAAATTGGAAGCGTCTCTTTTGACCATGCAAATGCCGTCACGGTGGAGGCTCGTCAAGTCAGCCTGACGCTGTCGCCCGAGTCGGTCGTCATCCGCAGGGGAGGCATTCAATTTCGCAGCGCGAAAGCGTTTGCGAAATGGGTGGAAATGACCGTGGCGCTGCAGCCGCCAACCGGCGGCGCGCGCGTGAACTGTTCCGGGGTCGTCGTGGATTGCTCGGGTGACCGGCACAATGGCTACACGGTCTCGATGATTTTCACGGGCCTGACCAAACAGGCGGAAATGAAGCTCGCGCAAATGGCGACCGCCGGACACGTCTGAAAACGGCGTCACAACTTCGAAGGCGCGCCTCCAGGCGCGCCTTTTTTCTTATTTATTTCGCGCCGCAAATTGGCCGGCTGATTTCAAGGATGGACGGCAGGGGAGAGTTTGATAGCTTTGCGCAATGGAATTGTTCGAAAAAATTCTGAAGACCGCCGTTGAAGGCGGCGCTTCGGACGTTCACTTGAAGGTCGGCACGCCGGTCGTATTTCGCATCAACCGCGAACTCATCGCCATCGAATGTCCGCATCCCACCGAAGAGTGGATGAACAAGATCGTCGCGCACATCACGCCGAAGCATTTGGAAAAGAAACTGGAGGACGAACGCGAGATTGACTTCTCTTACCTGTTGCACGGCGTCGGGCGTTTTCGTACGAACCTGTTTCAACAGCGCGGGCAATGGTGCTTCGCCATGCGGTTTGTGAAAACGCACGTGCCGAGTTTTGAAGAACTCGGCCTGCTTGAACAAATCAAACAGATCGCGGAATCGCCGCGCGGAATCGTGCTGGTGGCCGGTTCAACCGGTTGCGGCAAATCCACCACGCTCGCCGCGATGCTCGAACACATCAACGCCAGTTTCAAAAAACACATCATCACGCTGGAAGACCCCATTGAATACGTCTTCGAGGACAATCAATCCGTCATCGAGCAGCGCGAAGTGGGCTTGGACACGATTTCATTTCACGCCGCGCTCAAGCACGTCCTCCGTCAAGACCCCGACATCATCATGGTCGGTGAAATGCGCGATGACATCAGCTTCGAGGCGGCGATGAGTTCGGCGGATACAGGA
>SCTL01000129.1 GCA_004297495.1 Verrucomicrobiota bacterium | reverse complement strand
CGCGACGATGCGGTCGGCTTCGCCGGGCTTGAGAATGACAGTCGGTAACGAGTCCATGATTGTAAACAGTTGGCCGGACAATCCGGCGGGTGCGAATGAAAGCAGAAGCGGCGGTCGCTGCAAAGGAGAACCTTTACCCGCATGAATATGTGGGCCGAGTTTAGACGATTGTGAATAACTTTTCATTGTCCGCAAAAACCACAGGAGAGTAGGGTCATTCCAAGTTCACCAGAACCGGTAGGAAGAGCGTTAGTATGTTGTACAGAAGCAAACCCCCATTGTGGGCCGTAGTGTCGTCGGCCCTGATCACTCTCGTTTCGATTTCGACCCAGGCAGCCGTGGTGGCGTCGGATGACGCGTCGCAGAGCGCTTACAGCGATGGCTGGCAGGGCGGTGACAACGGCGGCAGCGGCTGGGGCAGTTCGTGGACGCTAAACAGTTTTGCCAATGGTGGGGCGGCAGGGTTTTTTGTCGGGAGTTCTGGCGGCAACGGCGGAGGTAATATTGATACGGGCAGTAGCAAATCATGGGGCATGTACGCCAATAGCGGTGGCAGTCCTTTGTCCGAAGCGATTCGCTCGTTCAACGGCACCTTGTCGGTTGGACAATCTGTAAGCCTTAAAATGGACAACGGCTTCGTGAACTCCGGCGGCACTGTGGGTTTTGGGTTGCGCAATAGTTCGGGCGTGAACCGATTCGAGCTCTTCTTCGTTGGCGGGGAATCGTTCTACAAATACAACGATGGCACCTCCTCGACCGCCACAAGTATTGGATTCACCAGGGACGGCATCCAAATTACTTTCACACAGAATGCGGCGAACGGATTCTCTGTCTCGATCGTCTCGGGCGCATCGTCAGCAAGCTACACTGGCACGATGAGCGGAAGCGACATTGACCGCATACGCTTCTTCAACTCGAACTCCGGTTCCGGTTCGGACCACGACCTGTTCTTCAACTCGCTCCAACTCGTCCCCGAACCCACCAACGTCGCGCTGACGCTCTTCGGTGTGCTGGCCTGTGCGGGCGGTGTGTGGTCGCGCGTGCGTCGCAGTCGCTCGGTCACCATGGCGGAATCCCATACCTCAGCCAGTAACCGGCCAGCTTGACGTATTCCTGGAGAATCCGTTTTCGGTCGTAACGATCCGGCCAGCCGCGCCACTTGACCTCCGTCGTCCGACAAGTGAATTGAATCTCCGGCGCGTAATGGCGGAAACAATTCAGCGCCCGCCGCGCGTGATACCACGAAGTCACCAGCACAACGTTCGTGCAACCGTGGCTCCGCAGAATCGGCGTGGAAAGACGCGCATTCTCCGCTGTGGAAACGGAATCGCACTCCATCAGAATCGCGGAGCGCGGCACGCCGCCTTCGAGCAGCCACAACTTGTTCTGGCCGCAATCGCCCTTGCCGGTGATCAACACGGTTGGCGCGACGCCGGACTCATAAAGTTTTCTCGTCAACGGCACGCGCAGCCAGTTTTCCCCGCCCAGCACCACCAGACAATCGCCGCGCGCGGAAGCGGATTCCTCCTGCAACACCGCCGGCGCAAAACGAAGCCCCGCCGCAAAGAGAACTGCCGCGCACACGATAATCGCCGCGAGCCAGCGCAACCGGCGTTTCCATTTTGGATTCAACGTGAGCAAGGAAGTTTTGAAACCGGCTCTTCGCTCCAACTCAGGACTGGCGTGCTGTCAACACGCGAATCTCGTCGCCAACGCGAATCACGCCCGGCTGGATGACCTGCGCCAACATTCCCTGGCGATCATTCATCATCCGCTCGCGCAATCCGCGGCAGATGGCGTCCATCTTTTCGCAAGGATCGCGCGGCGCGTAAAGCAGCAGCACAGCCTCGCCAATCTGAATCTCGCGGCCCTTGAGTGCGACGAGTTCGATGCCGGTCGTCTCGATGTTCGCACGGACTGCGCCGGGCGGAATTTCCTTCAAGCCCAGGGCCTGCGCGTGCTCGGCGATTTGCTCGCGCTCCATCAACGTCACCTGGCGTAGCGACGGTTCGCCGCTGCTTTTGATCCGGCCAAAGTATCTCGGCTCGCCGAGGATGCCTTTGCCGGCAACAACTTCGATGTTGTCCACAGCGGTCAACCGCTCGCCCGGTGAAGCTGGATGCAGATGCAACGAGGCGACTTTCGCAGAATTCATGTCGCAAAGTTGCGGTGTGTAGTGCGGTTCGGCAAGCGCGGAATCATTCTCGGCGCTGCCGGGCTTCCGCCTTGCTGAGTGCGCCGCGCTTTTTCATAATCTGCCGATGCTCGACATCAAGCTGATTCGTGAAAAGCCGGATTTTGTGCGCCAACGCCTCGCCACGCGCGGCGTAGGCGACGAGAAGCTCATTGATGGAATTCTGCAAGCCGACGAGCAACGGCGCAAAGCGCTGGCTGAAGTGGAATCGCTCAAAGCCACGCGCAATCGCGTCTCGAAGGAGATCGGCGCGTTGATGGGGCAGAAGAAATTGGCCGAGGCGGAAGCGAAGAAGGCAGAGACGAAAAATCTAGGCGACCAGATCTCGTCGCTCGACAAGCAGGCTGCCGATGCCGAGGCTGAGCGCGATAAGTTGATGCTGCAAATGCCGAACCTTCCGCACGAATCCGTCGTGCAAGGCAAGTCTGCCGAAGATAATCCCATTGTCCGCACGCACGGCGAGAAGGCGAACTTCACGTTTAAGCCCAAGTCCCACGTCGAGCTT
>SCTL01000128.1 GCA_004297495.1 Verrucomicrobiota bacterium | reverse complement strand
GCGGTATATTCCAGCCCGCGCAGAAACAGGTTGTCATCGAAGCCGAACAAATCCACGCCTTGATTCCACGCGACCTGACACGCGACGCCCATCCACGCGACGCCGTCCATCGTGTGCGCCTGATCGCGACCGCTTTCCTGCCATTGCGCGAGACCGTTGGTGTGGATGTACCACGCGGCGCTCGTCATGTTCCCGTTGCCTTTGCCTTGCTTCACATACGTGACCGCGCGATTGAACATGTTCGTGTCGTCACAAAACACCGCGCAGGCCATCAGTGAAGCAACGTTGCACGCGTCCCAGTTGCACCAATAATGGCTGTCACAGGTGCCGTTGTGGCCGCTCAGAAACGCGTCGTTGCCGCCCGCGAAGATTTTCAGAAAGTTGCAGTAGTTGCTGATGCTCGTTTGCGACCAGTTCGTGTAGCCGCGCAACGCCTCGCCGGCGATGGCGAATTCATAACCGCAGATGCCGGCACCCAAAGCCCAGTTGCTGTTGCCGCCAACGCCATTGGTCATCGTGCTCGACCACAAGTTCATGCCCACGATGGCCTCCTCGGCATAGTTGGTGTCGCCAGTGATCCGCCAACGCAGCGCGTGATAGTAAATGGCCAGTGCGTCCTTCTGACTGCGGGCGTAGTTATTCGGCGAAGCGCCGCGGACAATCTGTGTCACCGGCGCCCAAGGCATGTTGAGATTGGCCAGCCAGATGGTGGTCATCTGATTGTAGCTGTCCACCCAGGGCGACGCATTGACGGCCACCTTGGCTTTCATCCGGTCAAAGTCCGCCTGCGTGTGCAACCCGCCGGGATGAACGAATTGCGCCGCTGCGCTGTGCACGATGAAGCAAGCCAGCGCAACGGTTAGTGCCGGATCAAGACGAGTGAGACGGATTTTTCGAAACATAAATTACAGAATTATTCCCGCAGTGAAATCAGTCGTTGCACACAACTCGTGCCGCTGCCGCCGACGCGAGGAGCGAGGCTCCGGGCGAGGGCGAGCGTCAATCCGTTGAGAAATTTTTTCATGATCTTATCGAACATCCTGGTATTGGAACTGACTGAATTTCACCTCGCCGCGACCGGCGGCCATCAAGCCGGGGCGCAAGGCGAAGAATCCTTTGAACTTGTTGTGGTGCATCTGCGAAACATCCACGCCCGCCTGGATCGTCGTCCAGGTTTTCCCGTCGGCACTCGCGAGCAGGTCGCAGGTGTTCTTGCGGTTCACGATCTTCAAAAAGAAGTGTAGCCCAAACTGGCTCGGATGCTGGCTGGCTTCCGTGGCGTTTTTGTAAATCGTGAATTGCTCGCCATCGGAGCTGATGCCGGCAAACGCCTTTTCATTGTAGAATAAAACTAATCCGCCGAGGCTGCCCCGCTCCAAAGTGACCTCGGCTTGAACCTCGTAGCTGGGGTCGGTGGCGGTGATGAGAAGCAAGCGCGCGTCCTGCGGGCCAGTGCCTTTGGCGGCGAGGTGCAGGCTGCCGTTTTTCAGCGTGATGCTTTTCGGATCGAAGTCGCGCCAGGTCGTCCATTGCAGGCCGAGATCGTTGCCGGAGAAATCATCGGAAAGCTTCATGCCATGAGCCGGCGTCGCGCCCGTCGGTGTGATTGGCTTGGCTGTTTTCGCGGCGCGAAACCATCCATCCTTCAGCCATTCAATCGGTTCAACCAAAGTTTGCCGGCCCAAAGTGTAAAAGCTGTTTTCGTAAGCGTGATAGACGATCCACCAATTGCCGTTCACGTCGTCAATGACCGTCCCGTGCCCCTTCGACCACCACAGTTCGTCGGCACTGTAAGTGTGGACGATTGGATTATACGGCGAGTTTTCCCACGGGCCATTGATGCTCTTGGAGCGCGCGGCCACGACCATGTGGCTGGTCGCCGGGCCGGCGGTGCCACCTTCAGCGGACACCAGGTAAAAGTATTCGCCCTTGCGGAAAATCTTGGGCGATTCGAGATACATCCCTTCGGTCTTCCATTCCTTCGGATACTCCCAGCCTGAATAGACCTTCTCCTTCTTCCCAACCACGGAAAGGCCGTCGTCGGACAAAAGAACCCGCTGGCCTGCCGAGAGGAAAAGATACCGTTGGCCATCCTCGCCGACGGCGTGCCCCGGATCAATGTCGCCCACGTCGAGAGGAATCGGTTTGCTCCAAGGCCCGCGGATGTTGCCGGCCCAGATCACCCAGTTTTTTCCAGAGGCGGGAAAATAGATGTAGTATTTCCCGCCGTGCTTCACGAGGTCGGGTGCCATGGCTGACCCGACGACATCGGTCATCGCGCGCGCGACAGGCTCCCAATTCATCAAGTCCTGCGAGTGCCAGATGAGAAAACCCGGCGCATAGAGAAACGGCGAGTGCGTCAGGTAATAGTCCCGGCCGTCGCGGAGGATGGAAGGATCGGGATAATCGCCGCGGAGGATTGCCAGAGGCCAAGTGTTGCTTTGCGCGAGCGCCGAACCTGTGACAGAAAGCGAAACGGCTGCAAACATGGTCTTGAATACATTCACGACTTCGAGATAAAAAACTAC
>SCTL01000127.1 GCA_004297495.1 Verrucomicrobiota bacterium | reverse complement strand
TCGGGGAATTCAGTCGCCTGAAAGGGATTGCCGTGGACCGCGAGCATCAGCTTTATACCGTGGATGCCATGTCTCAGGTCATCCAAATCTTCAACGACGAAGGACGGTTACTGACCTTTTTTGGAGACCCGCTGGTTGACAAGAATTTTAATAATCTGCCGGCAAAAGTGGTAGTGGATTATGACGACGTGGATTACTTCAGAAGTTTCATCGCGCCCGGCTTCAAGGTGGAATACCTCGTGTTTGTCATCAACCAGTTCGGCGGCCATAAGGTGGGTGTTTATGGCTACGGGAGTAAAAAGTAATGGCAGGGCTTGACCGGCAACAGGGCGGTTCAAAGCAAAAATGAAAACCCGCCCGGTTACATTGCTGGTCCTGGTCGTCAGCGTCGGCGCACTTTTGCTGACCGAGGGTTGTAGCAGCGCCACCAAGCGCAAGTGGCTGACGTTTTTCTTTGACGGCGTGCCGCCGGAGACTTCTCCCAGTTCCGCGCCGACAGGGAGCGCGCAGGGAAGTAATACCAACGCCGTCCAGCCGGGTGTCGCGGTGACGAAACCCGCCCGATTTATCCCGCGAACTCCCGTCATCCACAAGCCCTACGAAGAGAATAAATGCACCAAGTGCCATCAATCCGAATTCTCGATGGAACTGGTCGCCAAGATGCCGAAGCTCTGCTTTACCTGTCACAAGGATTTTCTGGCGCCCGCCAAGGTGAAACATCAACCGGTGGAAAACGGTGAATGCAAGAGCTGTCACGATCCGCATCAGTCGTTCAACAAAAAACTGCTGGTGAAAACCGGCAGCAGCCTGTGCTTTGGCTGCCACGACAATTTTCTGGAGAAGGCCAAGGCGAAACATCAGCCGGCGGAGAACGGGGAATGTCTCGCGTGCCACAATCCGCACGCAAACGACAACAAGAAGCTGCTCGTCAAAAGCGGCTCGGCCCTGTGCTGGGATTGTCACGACAACTTCCTGTCCAAGGCGAAGGTCAAACATCAGCCCGCCGAGAACGGTGATTGCGTCTCCTGTCATAACCCCCACGCCAATGATAACAAGAAGCTCGTGACCAAAGTGGGGGCGAAACTGTGCTGGGAATGTCACGACAACTTTTTGGAAAAAGCCAAGGTCAAGCATCAGCCCGCCGAGAATGGTGAGTGCATTTCCTGTCACAACCCGCACGGCAACGACAACAAGAAGCTGGTCACAAAGGTTGGCGCAAAGCTTTGCTGGGATTGCCATGACAACTTTCTGGAGAAGGCCAAGGTCAAACACCAACCCGCCGAGAATGGCGAGTGTCTGGCCTGCCACAATCCGCACGCCACGGACAAGAAGAAGCTCGTGACGAAATCAACGCCGGCGTTGTGCTGGGATTGTCACGATAACTTTTTGGAAAAGGCGAAGTTCAAGCACGACCCCGTGGACGATTGCACCACGTGCCACAACCCGCATCAGTCGGGCGAGTCGAAGCTCCTCACGAAGAGCGCCGCAAAGATTTGCTTTGAGTGTCACGAGGATAAAGACCTCAAGGCCGTCAAAGGCCACGCCGGGGCGGAAGGCAAATCCTGCATGGCGTGTCACGATCCTCACGTCGGGGACAACGCAAAGCTACTGAAACCATCTGCGGTTTCCAAATGAGCCATGCGTCACCAGGTGAAACAACGCCAACGTTGGTTGCGGCACTCGCTGGTCTGGCTGGTGCTGGCGGCGGGGGCGAGTGGCTGGGCGCAGTCGTCACGCTGGCTTCAACGTGAGGATCCGTTGTGGTCGGAGTTTGTTCCCCGCTTGCGCTATCTCAAGATGGATGTGGAGGCGGAACGAAGTACTTATGCTTCCAAGTTGGCCGGAGGCGCTGGCTTTGACAGCCAGCGGCTGCAACTCACTCCCGGCTTGGGGATCGGCTGGAATAATTATTTATACCATCCCAGCTTGTTCACGTTTTCCATCCTCGCCGAACCTGGTTACACTCTGGAGCAGGTGACTGGGAGCGGATACAACTACAATCGGGACGCGATCCTGGTGAATGGCCTTTTCAAAGGCATCCTCTTGCAAGAGAAACCGTATGCAACCACGGTGAGCTACAGCCGCTCACACGATGATTTTCATTACGACTTCTTCAATTCGACGACGGCCGATTCGCAAGGCTGGGGAGTCGTGACCGGGTATCGCGAAGGGCCGGTGCCGGTTCTGCTGACTTTTGACCAGTCCAGCACGGATACGCTGGATGCCTCGCGCGAGACCTTGCAGGACAGCATTTCTTTGAAGCTCCACGCCCGCAACGAGCGGACCAAACAAAGCGTCACGGATCTGAACTACCAATTCAGCGATCAGGCGTATGACTCGCGCTACAAGCTGGCCAGCTTTTCGACTGAGAGCTCCTATCACAACGTCTCCATCACCGACATGGAACATTTTGGAAGAGGCTCGTTAAGCTCGATGCTGCGCTATAACAACGTTTCGACGACTCAAGGCGCCAGCTTGTCGGACTTGAACGCCTCGTTCGGTTACAACCTGTCGCACACGCCGCACCTGCAAAGCTACTACAACTATTCATTTTCCGACTTCGTTGCCGACGATGCGGATTCCATTCACAATTCCTTTGCGGTTGGGATCACTCATCAGCTTTATGAGAGCCTCGCCTCCGACATCAATGTTCACGGTTCCACCTTCAACAGTACGTTCAACGATTCCACTTTTGATTCAGTTTCGTTTGGCGTCGGCAATTCTGAGGACTACACCAAGCGCCTTGGCGACTGGGGGCGACTGACGATTGGCAACACTGTCGGTTACGATGTGACTGACCAGCAAGTCGCTGGCGGGACCGTCTTCATCCCGGATGAAAACTACAAAGTGCCCGCCATCGGGCCGATGATCATCCGTTTGCTATCGCCGCGGGCCACTTCCATCACCAGCGTCAAAAAAAATAACCTGGAACTGGACCCCTCCGAATATGCGGTCATCAAGTCCAGCGATCCGTGGCAGATTCAATTTTTTTCCGGCGGGCCCAACAACATTCAGCACGGCGACACCGTCTCGGTTTCCTACACCGTCCAGCCCAACCCTTCCGGCAACTACTCGGTGTTGAACGACAACTGCTACATCCGGCTGAGTTTCTGGCAGGATCGCGCCGAAATCTATGCCCGCTACAGTCTCACTGCAAACGAGGCCAGCACTTCGGATTTTCTCCTCCAGGATATCCAGCTATTCGAGGTTGGCGGACGTTGTGATTGGAGAGGTTTTCGGGCGGCGGCCAGCTATACCGATCAGCAATCCACGCTCTACGATTACCAGAGCCTGACTTTTTCCGAAGGCTACTCCACGCCGATTTCCTCCCATTCCAGCGCCGGCATTGAGCTAAGCCAGCAATGGAATGTTTATCCCCCGGGCAGCGGCACCTCGACCAACTCGACCCAGACCGCCACCGCCTACAATTTGATGGCTCACTTTGATTGGAGTCCGGTCACTTCCTTGCGATGGCATGTGGAAGCGGGTTATGAGCAAGAGTCGGGCATCGGCTACGGTCAGGATCTTTTCGCCGCGCGCACTTCCTTGGATTGGCAGGTCGGTAAGCTGGAGTTCCGCCTGGGTTATCAGCACGATAATCGGGAATACATTACCGAGACCCGCACAAGGGACTTTGTATTCCTGCGGATGCGACGTAATTTTTGAAAATGCACTGGCGATCCAAATTTAAAATCTTCGTCACTGGCCTCGCCGCCGTGCTGCTCGTTTCCTGCGCGGGCACGGCGACGACCGCCGCGCGGTTCCCGACACGCACGCGGGTTTGGCCGAACGAACCCGAGGGAACGGACGAGCCGCGCATCGCTTTCGTGCAGGACCTTCGCGGCCCGCGCGATGTGGGCCGGAATCCCTCGGCCTTCCGCGCCTTCGCCAACTGGATTACTGGCGACACCGGCGAAAACCTCAACCTCCGCAAACCCTTTGCCGTCGCGCTCGACGAAGCCGGCAACCTTTGCCTCACGGACACCGACGACAAGCTCGTCTGCTACGCCGACTTCACGCACAAACAATGGCGGCGCTACGCTAAAGTCGGCAAAGTCCGGTTCGCCAGCCCCGTCGCCGTCGCCCGGCGCAACGGCATTTTCTACGTCGCGGATTCCGAGTTGGGGAAAATTTTTGCCTTCGGCGATGACGGTAAACCGCTGTTTGAAATCGCCGCTCCGCTCCAGCGACCCGTCGGCCTCGCTATTGACGGCGGCTCGCTTTATGTCGTGGATTCACAAGCGCACGGCGTATTTGTTTTTGGCTTGGATGGAAAATTCCAGTTCCAATTCGGCCGGCGCGGCGACGGTCCGGGCGAATTCAATTTTCCCACCTGCATTGCCGTCAATGGTCGCGGCCAACTGATCGTCACCGACACGATGAACAGCCGTGTGCAGGTTTTTGATTTGCGGGGCAACTTTGTTTCGCAGTTTGGCAGCAATGGCGACACCTCCGGTCATTTCGCGCGGCCCAAAGGCGTGGCGGCAGATTCCGCCGGGCGCATTTACGTCGTGGACGCCATCTTTGACAATTTTCAGATTTTTAATCCCGAAGGGCAACTGCTTCTGAACGTTGGTCAGAGCGGGGCTGGCCCCGGCGGTTTCGCTCTGCCCAACGGCATCGCCATTAGCGCGGACAACCGGATTTTTGTCGCGGACGCCTTCAACCATCGCGTGCAGATTTTCAAATACATCGGCCAGCCATGAAAAGCTCGCTTCCACTTTTTCGTCCACTTGCCCGACGGTGCGGGCTTCGGGCGGAATTTGTTTTGCTCCTGCTCGCCGCGATGCTTTGCGCCCGCGCGCCGGGAGAGAGCGTGGTCAACTCCGTCCACAACCTCGCCGTCGGCGGGCCCGGCAGCGTCAAGGCGGTCAGCGAAAAAAATGTCTGTGTGTTCTGCCACACCGTCCACCGTGCCAGCGGCGCGATGCCGCTGTGGAACCACACGCTCTCGTCCGTTTCCAACTACATCGTCTATGGCAGCGCGCGGCTCACGAGCCTGGACGTCTCCGTGCCTCAACCCAATGGCTCGTCGCGACTCTGCCTGAGTTGCCATGACGGCACCGTGGCGCTGGGCAACGTCAGCAGCGGCGCGGCGCAAATCCAGATGCAGAACGGAGTGACGACCATGCCCGCCGGGGCGAACAACCTCGGCACCGATTTGTCCCGCGACCATCCGGTTTCATTCGTTTACGATGCCGCTCTGGCGGCGCGCGATCCGGAGGTGAAGGACCCCAGTCATCTGCCCGCCACCGTCAAGCTGGACAGCCAGAGCCGGTTGCAATGCACCGCCTGCCATAACCCGCACGACAACCAGTTTGGGAACTTTCTGGTGATGGACAACACCGGGTCGGCCCTTTGCACCGCCTGCCACCAGCCGACGTCGTGGCTGGCTTCGCAGCACGCTGCGGCGTCCACGCTCGTCCCGGCGACTCTCTCTTCCAAACTGCCCGTCGCCAAGCCGTCGAGGGCAGCGGCAACTCCAGTCAAATCCATGACGATGTCCGCCATCGGCTGCGCGAACTGCCATGTGAACCACAACGCCGGCTCACGGAAACACATGCTCCAGGCGGACGCGCCGGAACAGAATTGTCTGAACTGCCACAACGGAACCACCGCCAAAAAAAATGTTGCCGCGGATTTCAACAAGCCCAGCCTCCATCCCATCACGCTCAACAGTCAGACGCACTCGCCGGTTGAAGACGTGGTCAATCCCGAGACTCGCCATGTGGTTTGCGCCGACTGCCACGACCCGCACGCTTCCACGACCGCTCCCGCCGTCGTGCCCAACGCCTCCGGTGCGCTGGCCAACGTCGCCGGTGTCACCTTGGCCGGCGGCATCATCAAGCCGCTGCTCAAGGAGTATGAACTTTGTTTCCGTTGCCACGGCGACAGCCTGGCGCGCGGCCCGGCGACCGTCTCCCGCGTGTTCAGCGAGACCAACACGCGGCTGCAGTTTTCCGCCGGCAATCAAAGTTATCATCCCGTCACCGCCATCGGACGGAATCCCACCGGCGTGCCCAGCCTGATCCAGCCGTGGACGGTCAACAGCCTCATGTATTGCACCGACTGTCACAACAGCGACTCCAGTTCCAAAGCCGGCGGCAGCGGTGCCGACGGACCGCACGGCTCCGTGTTCACGCCGATTCTCGAACGCCAGCTCCTGTTCACCGATAACAATCCGGAATCGCCCGGCAACTACGCGCTCTGCTACAAATGTCACAGCCGTTCCAGCATTCTGGCCGATCAAAGTTTTCGCGCCGTCAACTCGCTCGGCCAGGATCGCGGGCATCGTTTTCACGTGGTGGATCAGAAAACGGCGTGCACGACCTGTCACGATTCGCACGGGGTCGTGGACGCGGCGCACTTGATCAACTTCAATCTGGTTTACGTTTCTCCATCCACAGCCAGCGGCACGATCAATTACCAGTCCACCGGAATTTACAACGGCAACTGCACGCTCACTTGTCACGGCTTCGATCACAACGCCTCCGCCTATCCGACTCCATCAGCCGCTTCCGCCGCGAAGGTGCTGCGCGGACGGCGCCGGTGACTTTCGCCGCAGGCAAAATAAGCCCAGCCTTCGCCAACTTGCGTAAAGCCCGCTGTTCAATCTTCCGGCAATCTGTTAGTAATAAATGAACGAAGTAAAATTGATGAGCAAAGCACAGACGGTTGCGGAAACGAAATCCGTTGCGCCCGTCGCCGAAAGAAAAACCGGCGAACTGAGCGCCCGCGAACGTTTTCTCAAAGCCGCGCACTGCCAGCCGGTTGACCGTCCGCCCGTCTGGCTCATGCGCCAGGCTGGACGCGCGCTGCCGGAGTATCGCAAGCTCAAGGAGACTTACACTTTCGTTCAGCTCGTTCAGAATCCCGAACTCGCCGCCGAGGTCACGCTCCAGCCGGTGCGCCGCTTCGGCTTCGACGCAGCGATTCTTTTCAGTGACATTCTGGTCATCCCGGAAGCAATGGGCCAAACCTACGCGTTCAAGGAAACCGGTGGCGTTCAAATGGATTTCGCAGTGCGGAGCAAGGCGGACATCGAAAAACTTTCCGTCGAACGAGTTTGTGAGAAACTGAGCTATGTGGACAAGGCGCTGCGGATTCTGCGCCGCGAACTCGGTGATGAAACAGCGCTCATCGGCTTTAGTGGCTCACCGTGGACGCTGGCGACGTTCATGATGGAAGGCGCCAGCGTGCCGAAATACAGCCGTGCGTTGGCTTTGTTCCGCGAAGATCCCAAAACCTATTTCGCGCTCGCGGAGAAACTCACCGCAGCTGTCACGGCGTATTTGAAAATGCAAATCGCCGGTGGCGTGGACGCGTTGCAAATCTTCGACAGCCACGGCGGACATCTCGCGCCGACGGAATTTCAGGAAGCCAGCGGGCGATGGATACGGGACATTATTTCCGCACTCCGCACTCCGCACGCCACAGTTCCCGTGATCGCCTTTTCCCTCGGTACACACGGCAACTGGTCCGACTTAATTGCAACCGGCGCAAATGTTCTTGGCGTTGACTGGCAAACCTCGCTGGCCGAGGCGCGCAAACTTGTTCCGTCACACATTGGTTTGCAGGGCAACCTATCGCCTGCGCTCATCGCCGAAGCCACGCCCGAAGTGGTTGCGAAGGAAACCAGGGTCGTGCTTGAATCCATGCGGGGCAGGGCGGGGCACATTTTCAATCTCGGCCACGGTTTGACGCCGGGTGCGAAGCTGGAGAACATTGGAGCGTTGGTCGAGACGGTAAAAAACTTTATATGAAATGTCTCACGCAAAGGTCGCAAAGTCTTTTTTCCTTTGCGGACTTCGCGCCCTTTGCGTGAGAAATGATTTTTGAATGAAGACGCTGCAAGTTGATCTCGAACTGGTGAAAAAATATAACGTGGCCGGGCCGCGGTACACGTCGTATCCGCCTGCCACCAAGTTCACCGACGCGGTCACGTGGGAGCAGCTTTCCGCGAAGATCGAGGAGAACAATCGCACGCCGCGCGACCTCTCGGTTTATTTTCACATCCCGTTCTGCGAAACCCTTTGCTGGTTCTGCGGCTGCACCACCGTCATCACGCTCAATCACGACAAGGGCAAGGACTACATTGATTATCTGGGCCGCGAAGTCGCGAAGCTCGCGCCGCGTTTGAACAAAGAACGCAAAGCCGTTCAACTCCACTTCGGCGGCGGCTCGCCGACGTTTCTACGACCCGACGAAATCCGCCGGCTCGGCGACATCATCCACAAGCACTTCGCCTTCTCGCCCGACATCGAAGCGAGCGTGGAGGTTGACCCCCGCCGGTTGACGCGCGATCACCTGGTTGCGTTGCGTGAAGTCGGCTTCAACCGCGCCTCGATGGGCGTGCAAGATTTCAATCCGAAAGTGCAGGAAGCCGTTCATCGCATCCAGCCGCGCGAGATGACGCAGCAGGCGATTGATTGGATGCGCGAACTCGGCTACGGCTCGATCAACCTCGATCTCATTTACGGCCTGCCTTATCAGACGCACGACTCGTTCAATGAAACGCTCGATACCGTGCTGGAGATGAAGCCCGACCGCCTCGCCGTGTTCAGCTACGCGCACGTGCCGTGGATCAAGCCGTCGCAGAAAATTTTGGAACAAAAAGTTTTGCCGACGCCGGAGACGAAGCTCGACATTCTGAAACTCGTCATCGAGAAACTCACCGCGAACGACCAATACGTTTACATTGGCATGGACCATTTTGCGAAGCCGACCGACGAACTCACGCTCGCGCAGCGCAACAAGCAGCTTCAGCGGAATTTCCAGGGCTACAGCACGCGCGCCGGGTCTGACATCTACGCGTTCGGCATGTCCGGCGTTTCGCAAGTGCCCGACGCCTACTGGCAGAACGAGAAGGAACTGCCGAAATATCAGGAAGCTGTGGACGCGGGCCGCGTGCCGTTGCACAAGGCGTATTTCGTGACCGATGAAGATAAGATTCGCCGCGAAACGATCATGCGCACGATGTGCGACCTGTCGCTCGACTTCGCCGCGATGTCACAAAAGCTCGGCATTAACTTCGAGAAACATTTTGAAAGTGAACTCGCGTCGCTCGCTCCGTTTGAAGCTGACGGTTTGGTGAAACGCACCGCAACTGGGCTGGAAGTAACGGACGCGGGCCGACTTTTCATCCGCAACATCGCAATGTGCTTTGACAACACGCTCGCGCCCGCCGGCGAGCGGAGGCATTCGAAGACGATTTGAGTCGGAATTCGCTTCGCGCGTAGCCGCCGACGTGAGGAGGCGGATTTTGGAAAGCGCGACAACTTCCGCCTCGTCACCTCGGCGGCTACGAATCTAGCGGCTCACTCTTCGCCCTCGTAGTATTCCAGCTTGTCGCCGCGCAAGAGCCGGCGTTCGGGCGAACGCACCAGCCACTTGTTGCTGTCGGGATAATAGCCGGACTCGCCGATGGGATTGTCCGCGACCACGTACACCAGCAGGTCTTGCGAACTGTTGTTGATGAGTTGATGCGGTTGGTCCGGCTCGAAGATGAACGCATCGCCCGCGATGATTTCAGTCAGGCCATCCTGATGTCGAACGAGTCCCGAGCCTGAGATGACGTGATAGAACTCCCACTGCGCGCTGTGTGAGTGATAAGGATATGGCGTTTTGCCGGGCGGGATGCGGAGAATCTCCACCGCGAACGGATGCCGCTCGCGCAGGTCAGTGGAGAGCGGCTTGCGGCCGAGCGCTTCGGAAATTTCCTTGCCAGCGCCGGCGAACTTTCCTTTCGGCGAGGTCCAGGAATCTTCCTTCAGTTCGTTGGTGTTCACTTTGCGCATAGTCGGGTGCGTTCGGGTCATTTGAACGAGCGGTCGCAGTCTCGGAGTCTGTCACGCAGAAGGCCGGCGGGCCGCTTGGGGAGCGGAGGCGAGGGGAAGTGGATTCGACTGGGCTGCGGTTTGGACCGGCGAGGATTCCGGATCGAAGCGCAAGGCCACGTCGGCTAGCCCGCGTTCTTTGATCCAGGCGCGCGCGGCTTTCATCCAGCCCTCGGCCACGATCTCGCTCAGAATTTCAAACACCTCGGCGTCGGCCACCACCGGACCGGGCGCGGCGCAGACAACTTCCGTTGGCAGTTTGGCTCCGTCGGCCTCGGTGCTCGCGCGCAAGCACGCGCGCAATTCCAACGTGCCGAGTCGGCCTTGCTGGAGTTTGTGCGTGGCACTTTGCAGATGACGACACTGGCAATCCGTCTGCCAAAGCCGTTCGCCGTCCTCCAATTGCAGCCGCGCCGCCTTGAAACCGAGCTTGCGCGCGATGAACGTCAGGTCTGTCCAGAGTTCCTCCACAGACTCGCAGCGGCGACCTTCCAGTTCGAGCCAGCGGATTTGCGCGAGGGCATATTGAATCTCGCCGCGCATCTGGAGCGAATTGCCGATGATCCGACCCACGGCAAACCATTCGCGACTGAAACTCAGCTTGCCCGCCGTGATCAAAATGACGAGCGCGCCCACACCGGTGGCGATGGGCAGCCATTGCCCGCGCGACCAGAAAATCACGAAGCCCAGCACCATGAACACGAGACAGAAACAATAGATCGAAAGCACCGTGCGCCGGCGCGACCAGCCCATGCCGAGCACGCGATGATGAATGTGTCGCCGGTCAGGCCGAAACACGGGAAGTCCTTGCAGACCGCGACGCACGATGGCTAGAGCGGTATCGAGAATTGGGAGGGCGAGCACGAAGAGCGGCGCAACCAACGCGGCGATGACCGTTCCTTTTTGCGAACTGACGATCGTGGTGACGCCCACGAGAAAGCCGAGCATGTAGGCGCCGCCATCGCCCATGTAGATGCGCGCGGGCGGAAAATTATAGCGCAGGAATCCGATCAACGCCCCGGCCATGCCCACGCAGAGCAGATGCACGCCCTGACCGTAACCCACGTAGCTGAGCAGCAGCATCAACATCAGCGCGATGCCGCCGGCCAGGCCGTCCACGCCGTCAATCAAGTTGATGAGATTCGTGAGCGCCACGAGCCACAGAACGGTCAGGCTGAAGCTGCCGAAGAAACCGAGTTCCAGATCGCCACCCATCAACGGCACGTGAATTCGCTCCACCGTCAGACCGGAGACGCAAACCGCCGCGGAGATGAGCACCTGCCCGAGCAGTTTCCGTCGCGCTCCCAGCGGGCTGAGATCGTCCCAGAGACCGAGGGCGAACATGCAAAGCGACCCAATGCCAATGCTCCACGCGGCGGAGTTGAGAAATAATTCCTCCGGAAACACGAGCGTGGCAACGAGCGCGGCGGCGAGAAATCCAGCGGCCAACGCAATGCCGCCGATGCGCGGGATGGCCTGCGTGTGTCCGTGGTGCAGGTCGTGCGGACGATGCAGACCGGCGGAATTCTTCGCGAGTTGAATGAGCAGGTGGTTGGCCCACAGGCTGACGAGCAGCCCGATTCCACCGGTGGCTAAGATTGCGAACAGTTGCATTTCTGATTCGCGCTTCGCCGGACATACGACTTGGGAGCTAACTGTCGGCGACCGCGATAACTCAAGCCAAGCTAGGCTTGGCTAGCTCTATTAAAGCCTGAACTCTCTGCCTGCATCAAGGTCAATTAGCCCCGACTTGCGGCTCATTTGCCCCGGTGCACGTCTCCTGCCGACTACAACTTCATTCCGGCTGGCCCTCGATAATCCGCACCAACTTCGGCAGCAGTCTGGCTTGGGAAAACTCGTCGAACGACGCCGGCAGATTCGCATCCGACGCGCGGCGGGTGGCGGCGGCGGAACGAATCGCGCGCGCGACGGCGGCAGCGTCGCCGTGTCGGGATTGGGCGAAAAAGTTTTGCGGCGCCTCGTTGCGCATCAACTCCGTGACATGGCTTTCGTCCGGCCCGAGGTAAAGCACGGGCGCTTGCACGCGCAGCATGTTGTAAATCTTGCAAGGATGCACAAGACCGACAAACGGATTTCCCATGACGACGAGGTGCAGATCGGCGGCGGAGAGCGAGGCGGAAAGCTCGCTTAGCGGGCGATAAGTTTCGCAACGGATGTTTTCGAGGCGATGCTCAGCGGCGAAACGTTGGACGTGTTTGAATTCGCTGCCGCCGCCGATGAACAGAAAAGCGAAACGCGGCTCACTTGCCAGTTCGCGCGCCGCCGCCAGCAACGTGTCGAGCGGATGACACGGGCTGTGATTGCCGGAATACATCACCACAAATTTGTCAGCCAGCCCGCGTGCGGCGCGAAATTCTTCCCGGCCTGCGGCGTCGTAATGCACGTTCGCGTCCAGCGACCATGGCGGCACGACGTGGATTTTTTCCGCCGGAACTCCCTGCGCCGTGATGCGGTCGCGCATAAAACGATCGAGCGCGATGATGCCGGTCGAGTGACGAAAGCTGAAATGCGACATCCATTTCAAGACGCGACCGGCGGGTGAAGCTTCCTTCAGCCAACCGGCGGCGATGGCTTCATCCGGATTCAAATCCATGACCCAATAAACGAACCTCGCGCCGCGCAGTCTCGCGTACACCGCGCCGATGAACGCGATGAGGGGCGGGGAAGTCAGCGCCACCACGACCGCCGGTCGCGGGACAAAGAGCAGCCGCCAGCAACACGCGAGGATGAAACTCGCGAAGTCCGCCGCGCGACGCCACTTCGCTTTCTTGCCCAGCCCCGTTGAACTCACGCGCAGAATCGTCGCGCCGCGCCAGGTTTCTTTGGCGGGGAAAAGTTTTTCCGGTTCATCGTAAGCGCGCCGCCCGGTGACGACGGTGACTGCGTGGCCGCGTTCCGTGAGTTGCGCCGCGACTTCGCCGAGGTATTGGCCGGTCGCCATCACGTCGGGCGGAAAGGTTTGGTTGATCAGCAGGCAGCGCACGGATTCAAGGTGCGATGGCGGGCACTTTAATGGCGCGGATGAATTCACGCGTCAACGATGCTTGCGCTTCGCTGGCACTGGTGAATCCGCGCACGGCGAGTTCGAGGGAGCGCTGGCCGCGCTGGCGATGACCGGCGAGCACAGCGTTGAAGCGCACGCTGTAATCGGGAAGCATTGACTGAAAATCCTGCCGCTGCGTGCGGTCTTCCCAGAGACAGTAGAGCACATCGAAAGTTTCCTCTCCGTTCACCACGCGATAAAAGCGCACCGGGAGATCGAGGCCTTGGGCGCGAAGGTATTGCACGTCGGACTGCGACTTGAGTTCGCCGCCGGCGGCGGTGAGACAGATTTCGGGCGTGTGACCGTGCGCGAGATACGTGGCCGCGCGCCCCGGATTCCAGCGCAGGAAAGTTCCCTGCCAGCGGCTGTCGTTGGTGGGGGAACGCCACTGGGCATTGAGTTCCTCATCGTGCCGCAACAACTGGCGCGTGCGCGGCGGGAGGGCATGCTCGTGGTATTCGGGATTCGTGCGCGGGAATTCCGCAGTCCAGATTTGCGGCGGCGGCAAACGGCGTTCGTGCGACACGTACCACGCTGCAACCAGCAATTCCGAAATCAAAAACCACGCGCCGAGCAGCACGGCCAGTCGGCCAATTCGCGCGGCGGCGAGAGCGGGCCGAAGCTTCTCCGTCAGTTCACGCAGCTTTTGGCGGAGCGGAATTTCCCCGGGCGCGGCCACGGCGGCTTCGTGGCGGCGCATCCAGCGTGACGTGAGCCACAGGCCGGTGAAACTGCCGAGGATGATCGTGATGCTGGCCGGATCGTGCCAGTGCTCCATCGCCGCCGTGCCTTGACGCGCGGCGACGAACACCAGCAGGGACGTGCGGAGCAGGTTGAAGAACAACGCGAGAAACAATCCCACCATCACCAGATCAAGCCGCCTCTGCGGGCGCAGCCGGTAGAGTTCGCCGAAGAACAGCGAGAGCATCACCGTGGCTTGCATCGAACGAATCCCGCTGCACGCTTCGTCCACGCCGACGACGCCCGACCCGACCTCGATCAAATTCCCGCGCGCCAGCGCCGGCACGCCGAACCAGCCCACCAGTTCCGTGCTTAGCGACGCGTTGAACCGGCTCAAGCCTTGAATGATCGTTCGCTCCGGCACCGCCGGCCACGGCACAGCGATGAGAAAATACAAAAGCGGAAAGCCAAACCAAATCACCGCGCGCCGCCCACCAGTCAGCGCGAGTATGCCCATCGTGATGCCGACAGCCACCAAACTCATCGCCCAACTGACCAGTCGCCAGTCTGGATTCGCTTCTTCGATCAACCGGATCGGAAAATAAAACAGCGCCAGCGCGGCAATCAGCAGCGTGAGCAGCAGGCGAATTGTCTTTGTGTCCGACAAAACGGTTTCGTTCGGCGGTGGCAGCGACTCGCAACGTTTCCACAGCAGGAAGAGACAAAGGAACGGCACCGCCCAGCCGTAATTATATTGCTCGTTGAGCGTCCACTCGACGTGTAGATGGCGAATGACGGCGAACCAAAGCCAGGCCAGCGCGAGCGCGAGCGGCCAGAGCGCGGACAGTTTTTTTTCTGGAATTGTCACGAGCGCGGTTAGCTATAACAAACTCCCACACCGCAGGCCATCGTTTTGCAAATCACATCAACGCGCCAGCGCGCGGCCCTCCGGGCCGCAGCATTCCCAAGCTTCGAAGCGGTTGGAGCATCCCGGGGGTCTGCTTTGCCGCCGGGCCGCTGCGGGCGGGACGCCCGCGCGCCATCACGTTTGTTCTTCGCGATTGTTTCGCGCACGCGTCGCGTTATAGTCGGCGCATGTCAGTCCAGAACCGCATCGTCAAAGTCCAGAAGCGCAACCGCGCCCTCGTGCGCTTCGATCATGCGCGCATCGGCCGGGCCATCCTGCGCGCGGCGCAATCCATCGGCGGTTTCGCGCAGGACCATTTGCCTGGAGTCAATGACCGCATCTTCTCCGCGTATCCGACGGACGAAGCCATCGCCGGGTTTCTCGCCGACACGGTCGTCATTTGCCTGAACTCCGATCCGCACCATCTCATCTCGAATTTCCCGCCGACCATCGAGGTGATTCAGGACGAAGTGTTGCACGCGTTGCGCAGCTACGGTTTTCAAAACACCGCCGACGCCTACGAATGTTACCGCTGGTCGCGCCACTGGCTGCGCGAAGGCGCGCTCACCCAGACGCAATTCGTCGGCAATGGTTTCTCCCGCGAACGCATCGAACAATCGCTCGCGTGGAATCGCCAGCACGGCGTGGACACGGTGGCGGGCTTGAACGAAGTCGTCCGCGGCGGAAAACTCAAGCCGGTCGTCGAGGCCGCGCTGCACGTCTATGAACAATCGCTCGATGAAGCTGCGCGGAAAGTTCTCGCGCGCCTCAGCGCGGGCGATCCGTTGCGCATGATGTGGGTGAGCGGGCCGAGCTCCTCCGGCAAAACCACCACCACCGTCAAGCTCACCGAGCGCTTGCAGCGGCACGGACTGCGCTTCCTCATGCTCAACCTCGACGATTACTTCTGGTCGCTCGTCGAGCATCCGACGGATTGGATCAATGACCGCAATTACGAGACGCCCGAGGCGCTGGACATTCAGTTGTTGAATCAACACCTCCGCGCGCTGCTCGCCGGCGAGACGATTGAGAAGCCGGTTTACAGTTTCAAGGAAGGCCGCCGCACCGGCAGCAAGCACGTCAAACTCGAACGCGATCAAATCCTGCTGCTCGATTGCCTGCACGGACTTTATCCTCCCATGACCGAAGGCATCGAAGCCCGCGCGCAGTTCCGCCTCTACATTGAATCGCAAAACGCGCTGCTCGAAGGCGACGGCTCGACCAAACGCCTCACCAAGTTCACCGACGTGCGGTTGCTGCGCCGGATGTTGCGCGACGTGAAGCATCGCAATCACCGGCCGCTGCTCACGCTGCTGCACTGGCATTACGTCAGGGCGGGGGAGTTGTTCAGCATCATTCCGCTGCTCGGCACGGCGGATCACGTGGTTAACGGCGGATTCCCCTTCGACCTGCCCGCGCTCAAGCCGTTCTTCTCCGGCCCGGAAAGTTACTGGCCGCAAGCCGCCGAACTTTCGCCCTACGCCGGCTTCCTCGACGCCGAGATTCGCCGGACGCGCGTGACCGGCCTGCTCGATTCGGTCGCCGGCCTCACGCGCGCGCAAGTGGACGGATTCGATCTGATTCCCGGCGACGCCGTGCTCCGCGAATTCGTCGGCGGCAGCACCGTGAAGATTCCGCATAATGAGTAACGCCCCTTCATGTTCACTGGCCTTGCCCCGGTTTGGTGGCGGCGGTGCTGCCGCAGCGCCGCGCATCGCAGCAGCGATGCACCCACCAATTCATCCTCGGTTGCTACCAAACTGAACTTTCGCTGGACAAGAAATCGCGGTCTGCCCAAAGTTTGCGAAACTCTTTAACACCGACCATCCAGAATCAGCCGCCATGATCGCCGTCAAAATCCTATGTGCCTGTGGACAGAAAATCGCCTTCGATGTTGAACCCGTGCATGGCCGGATGCCCACCGCGCTGCAATGTCCCGTCTGCGGCGCTGACGCCACGGCTCCAGCCAACGCGGCCATCGCGCAAACTTTGGGCACGGCCACCAGCGCCGGGCCGGCATTCGCGCCGGCCATTGAAGCCGCCCCGCCGCCGTTGCCCGTGAATCTTCAGCCGCCAAGCGCG
>SCTL01000126.1 GCA_004297495.1 Verrucomicrobiota bacterium | reverse complement strand
CTCCTCGTCATTTCACCGAATCTCAAGCTGGTTTTCACCAGTGGCTACACGGTGGATGAAGTGAGCACGGCCTTTCTCCGCAATCACAACAACGCCCGCTTCCTCCAAAAGCCCTACACGCGCACCATGCTCGCCCGCAATGTCCGCCGCGCGCTCGACAATGCACCCGTGCTGAGCGAAAGCACCGCGACTTCGGAGAGTTGATCAACCGGCGGCGCTGCCCAGCGTTGCGGGTTGTAAATTGAAAGTTTCCGGGAGCTTCAATCCCAACGCCCGTTCCACCGTCGCTTCAAAAACCGCGAAGTCGACCGGCTTGCCAAAAAATTCCTGCGCGCCCGCGATCAAGGCCGAGTAGCGCGTCACCTCGGTGTTCACGCCGCTCATGATGAAGATCGGCGTCTCCCGGGTGGTGGCGTCATTCCGCAGAATCGAACAAAGCGTCAGCCCATCGAGGTCCGGCAACAAAACATCGAGCAGGATGAGATGTGGATCGAACGCCCGCGCGAGGTTCATCGCCTCCAGTCCGTTGGACGCAACTTGAAACTCAACCTGGTCGCGTTGCAGGCGATACTGCAACAATTCCACAAAGTCCGCTTCGTCGTCTATGATCAGAATCCGTTTTTGCACGCGCTACTAATGGCACGGATTCTCCGAAGCGCAACTTTGCGTACGTGAATTTTTTGTGACGGCGCGGCGACGGCGATTAGACTTTTTGCAACCCGTTCCCCACCAGCGCCGCAACCTTCTCCACCGCTTCCTCGCTCTTCGTCAGCACGACCGCGCCGGAACGCGGCTTGATTTCCACCTCGCCTTTCGCCAGCGATTTCTCGCCGATGCTGATGCGAATTGGAAAACCAACGAGATCGGCGTCCTTGAACTTCACGCCCGGCCGCTCGTCGCGATCATCGAGGATGACTTCGATGCCGCGGGCCGCCAGCTCGGCGTAAATTTTTTCCGCGAGCTTCATGCACGCGTTGTCCGGCGCGACACTCAGCGGCGTGATGCACACCTGATACGGCGCGGTGGACAGCGGCCACACGATGCCATCCTTGTCGTTGCACTGCTCGATGATCGCCTGCAATGTGCGTGTCACGCCGATGCCGTAGCAACCCATCACGCACGGCTTGCGCGAGCCGTCTGCGTCGAGAAACGTCGCGTTCAGTTTCTCGCTGTATTTCGTGCCGAGCTTGAAGACGTGGCCGACCTCGATGGCACGCCGTATTTTCAAGGCCTTTCCGCACTTCGCACAAGGCTCACCTGCCGTCACCGTCCGCAAGTCCGCCCACTTCGAAACGACGATGTCGCGCTCGATGGAAACATTCTTGAAGTGAAATCCATCTTCGTTTGCACCTGTGGTCATGTCGTTCGCGCCGCGCAATCGCTCGTCCGTGAAGATTGAAATATTTTTCACGCCGACCGCGCCCAGACTTCCCGGATGCGCGCCGAGCGCGGCGAAAATTTCCTCCGCCGTGGCCGCGCGAAAAATCGGCGTGCCGATGACGCCCGCAAGCTTGGCCTCGTTCAACTGATCGTCACCGCGAATCAAGATGATCACCGGCTTGCTGTCGGCGATGTAGATGAGCGTCTTGATCTGGCGATTTGCCGGGACGCTGTACGGCGCTTTCGTCAACGCTTCGATGGTCACGACGCCGGGCGTGGCAAATTTCTCGACTGCCGCACCGATCTCGCGCGTCGCCGTCTTCGGAATTCCGCTCGTAGCTTTCTCAACATTCGCCGCGTAGCCGCACGCTTCGCAAAACACGACATCGTTCTCGCCCGTGTCCGCCGGCACCATGAACTCGTGCGAATAATTCCCACCGATCACGCCCGTGTCCGCCTCGACCGGAAAGTTCTGCACGCCGCAACGGTCGAAGATGCGCTTGTAGGCATCGTACATTTTTTTGTAGCTCGCCATCGCGCCGTCGTCCGCGGTGTCGAACGAGTACGCGTCCTTCATGATGAACTCCTTGGCGCGCATCAGGCCGAAGCGCGGGCGGATTTCATCGCGGAACTTTACGCTGATCTGATAAAAATTCTTCGGCAACTGGCGATACGAATTGATTTCGTTCGCCGCCGTGGTGGTGATGACTTCCTCGGCGGTCGGGCTGAGAAACCATTCGCGATTGGAACTGTCCTTCACCTTGAACAACACATCGCGCGCGGTCTCGGCGCGTCCACTTTGCTCCCAAAGTTCCTTCGGCTGGAGCGCGGGCATCAAGACTTCAATCGCCCCGGCCCGATCCATTTCTTCGCGGATGATTTGCTCAACCTTGCGGAGCGCGCGCAATCCGAGCGGCAGAAAAGTATAAACGCCGCCCGCGACTTTGCGGATGAGTCCGGCGCGCAGCAAAAGTTTGTGGGAAAGAATTTCCGCGTCAGCCGGAGCTTCACGCAATGTCGGAATCAAAGTTTGTGTCCACTTCATGTGGCGCGAAGATTAACCAGAATGGACTCCCGGAACGAAGAATTTTTCGTAGCGGCTTTCGGCAGAAAGCCGCCAACTGAATTCCTTCTTGTAATGCGGCGCTCTACCGAGTCGCCGCTACGCCGTCATTTCACCGAGTTCACCAGCGGCGCGAGGCCCTGAATCCGCACTTCCAGCTTGTCGCCGGATTGGATCGGGCCGACGCCGGCGGGCGTGCCGGTGACGATGACATCGCCGGGCAGCAACGTCAGGTTCGTGGAGATGAAGCTGACGAGCTTGTAGCAGTCGAAGATGAGCTGGTTGGTGTTCGAGTTCTGCCGGAGCTGGCCGTTTTGAAAAAGCTGGATCGTGAGATCGTGCGGATCAATTTTCGTTTCGATGTACGGCCCGAGTGGCGTGAACGTGTCAAAGGACTTCGCGCGCATCCACTGGCTCTCGCCGTTTTGGATTGTGCGATCACTGATGTCCTGCGCCGCAGTGTAGCCGAGAATGTAGCGAGACGCGGCGGCGGGCGTGACATTGCGGATTTTTCTGCCGATGACGATCGCAAGCTCGGCCTCGTAATCCACGCGGTGTTTGGAAAAAGGAATTTCAATCTTCCCGCCGTCGGGCAGCAGCGACGTGGTGGCCTTCAACCAGATGAGCGGTTCTTTGGGGAGCGGCTTGTTCTGCTCGCGCGCATGGTCGGCGTAGTTCAAACCGACCGCGATGATCTTGCTGGGGGTGACGGGGATGAGGACGCGAACGCCTTTGGCCGGCGTGGGCTTGCGCTCGAAGGACGGCGACCCGAAGACATCACCCTGGAGACGGAACAGTTCGCCATCAACCACCTTGGCGTAAAAGATCTCGTCGCCCTTCTGGAATCGTCCGATCGCAGCCATAGCAACCCGGCCAACCTAACAAACGCCAACGGCCCGGAGCAAGGAATTGCTGGCGCCGCGTGATGCAGAAAGTGCGTTGACAGTTTTTTCGCGCGTGACTAGGCTGGACGCGTAAACATTTAACAAGCCAAACAAAGCCATGTTACTGCGCATCAGTCTCGTCGTCGCGATTCTCGCGGCTCTCGCCGTGGGCGTCCTCAACTTCGTCCAGATCAAACCCAAGATTGACACGCTCGTCACTCAACGTGACACCGAGAAGCGTGACAAGGAAACCGCGCAGAACGATCTGCGCAAGACGAAGGACGAACTCGCCAAGACGGAGAAGGACTTGAAGCAGACGAAGGAAACGCTCGCCGAAACTTCCGCCGAGCGCGACACCGCCGTGAAGACCGCCGCCGACCAGACCAAGAAGGCGACCGAGCTGGCTGAGAAATTGGAGAAAGCCAACTCCGACCTCGGCAACGCCCGCGCTGAACTCGCGGCGTATCAAGCCACCGGCTACAAGCCCGAACAAATCGCCGGACTTGGCAAGCAGATCAAGAGTCTCGAAGAAGCCGTCTTCGTCGCGCAGGAAGAAACCAAGAAGGTTGCCTGGAAACTTAAGATCACGGAAAACGAACTCGCCAAGTTGGTGCAGACGGATTTCCACGTCCGACTCCCCGCGGACCTGAAAGGCAAGGTTGCGGTCACGGATCCCAAATGGGATTTCGTGGTGCTCGACTTCGGCGCCAATAAAGAAGCGCTCCCGGATGCTGAATTGCTCGTGAGCCGCAACGGCAAACTCGTCGGCAAACTTCGCATCAGCGCAGTGCAGAACGACCGTTGCATCGCCAACGTCGTCGGTGGTGATTACCGGATTGGCGACGTCTCCGAAGGCGACGTGGTGATTCCCGCTTATCCGGCCCTGTGAAATTCCCCTCGTCCACGGTGCGTTGGTTTCTGTTACTGGCCCTGGCCGCTCTCGCTGTCACGTTGACTGGTTGCGCCACTACAAATGAAGTGGACAACAATTCCGTTCGACCGTGGAACTCGCCGAAAGGCTGGGAGAATGGTCTGCCCTCCTCAATGTTCGAAGGTCGTTGAACCGGACTCATTCCTTTCCGCCCGGCAAAAATCCGCCGGACAAACCCTCGCCAACGCCGGTTGCCCCTGCTAGTTTCGCGCGGTGATTTCGACTTTGCGAGACCGGGTGATCAACGGAGTGCGCGGGTTGGGCCGCATCGGCGTGCTGGCCGGCGAGGCGATGTCCTCTGCCGCCACACTCAAAGTCTCCGGTCGTGACTTGCTCTACCAGGCTTACTTCATCGGAGTGAAATCCCAGTCCGTCGTTCTCATCACTGGCGCGTTCACCGGCATGGTGCTGGCTGCGCAAACCTATTTTCAATTCCACAAAGTGAAGCTCGATTCCGCCACGCTCGCCGTGGTGAGCATCTCGATGTGCAGCGAACTCGGGCCGGTGTTGACCGGCTTGATGGTCGCCGGGCGCGTCGGCGCGGCCATCGCCGCCGAGATCGGCACGATGCGCGTGACCGAACAGATTGACGCCCTGCGCACGCTGGCGACGCATCCGGTGGATTATCTGGTCGTGCCGCGCTTGCTGGCGGCGCACATCGTGATGCCGGTGCTGGCGGTGGAATCCATCGCCGTGGGCATCGGCGCGGCTTACCTGCTCGCCGTGCATCTGCTCGGAATTGAACCGGCCTATTCGTGGGATCAGATGGTCAAGCACACCACGGTCGGTGATATGGGCGTCGGTTTGATCAAGTCGGTCATCTTTGGCGGCATCGTGGCCATCGTCGGTTGTTACAAAGGCATCAACTGTCGCGAGGGCGCGGAAGGCGTGGGGCACGCCACGACGGAAGCCGTCGTGTACTCGTCCATCACCATCTTGATCAGCAATTTTTTCCTCACGCTTCTGCTCGGCAAAATTTTTCACACGATATGATCGAGACGCGTCAATTGCGAAAAGCGTTTGGGAGCAACCCGATTCTCGACGGCGTGGATTTGCGGATCGAGAAAGGTGAGTCCGTCGTGATCATCGGGCGCAGCGGCGGCGGGAAAAGCGTGCTGCTGAAACATCTGATCGGATTGATCCAGCCGGACAGCGGCTCGGTGCGCATCGCGGGCGAAGACATTGCCGGCTTGAACGAGCGCGAATTGATCCGCGTGCGGCGGCGGTTCGGAATGTTATTTCAGGGCGCAGCCTTGTTCGATTCGATGAACGTGGCGGCGAACGTCGGCTTTGCGTTTCGGAATGACAAAGCCATTTCGCCGGCGGAAGTCGCGCGGCGCGTTTCCGAGGCGCTGGAAATGGTGGAATTGCACGGGATCGAAAAGAAGATGCCTTCTGAACTTTCGGGCGGCATGAGGAAACGCGTGGGCCTGGCGCGCGCCATCGTGTACCGGCCGGAAATAGTTTTGTATGATGAGCCAACGACCGGGCTGGACCCGATTGTTTCGGACAGCATTGACCAACTCATCATCCGCGTGCGCGAGCGCTTGCAGGTGACGAGCATCGTGGTGACGCACGACATGCGCAGCGCACGGCGCGTGGGTCAACGGGTGATGATGCTGCACCAGAAACGCATTCACGCAACCGGCACGCCCGAGGAAATTTTCAATTCCTCCGACCCGATCGTGCAAAAATTCATCAACGGCATCTCGGACCCGAAGGAAATTACTTTTTGATATGAGTCAGTCACGCATGGAACTCAAGGTGGGCCTGTTCGTTTTGCTGGGCCTGATATTGGCGGCGGCGTTGGTGGTGCTCTTCAGCAAGGGCACGGCCTTCTACCAACCCACGATCACCGTTAACCTCAAGGTCAACAACGTCGGCAGCATCAAGTCCGGCGCCAACGTCATTCTCTCCGGCGTGCCCGTCGGCGACGTCGGCGGCGTGGAACTCGCGCCCGACGGCAAGAGCGCCACCATCTTCGTCCGCATCCGCTCGAAGTATCACGTTTATAGCGACGCGCGCTTCGAGATCGAGCAGTTCGGTTTTCTCGGCGATCAATACATCGCCATTTATCCCGGCGAGAACAAAGGGAAGCAACTGGTCACCGGCGACGAGATCATCTGCAAAGTGCCGTTCAACATGCAGGAGGCGCTGGCCAAGGCGACCACGACGATTTCCAAGATCGGCGAAGCCACCACGAACCTCGACGCCGCCGTCAGCGACGTTCGGCGACTGTTGCTGAAGGAGGACACGCTCAAAAATCTCGCCGGCGCGATTGACCGATTCGCGCTGCTCACGTCGCAAGCCTCCGACGCGGTGAGCAACGTCAATTCGCTCGTCGCCTCCAGCGCCCTGCCCGTCTCCGTGGCAGTCAGCAACCTGAACTCGTTCGCCGCGCACATGGTGCCGGTGAGCATTCGCGTCGAGGGCCTGTTGTCCAACAACGACGCCACGATCACCGAGGCAATAAAAAATGTTGAAACTGCCTCCGCTCTCCTGACTAATCTGTTGAGCGATCTCGGGAAGCAGAAAGGTCTGGCGGGCCGGTTGTTGAGCGACGAGAAGTTGGCGGATGATTTTGCGCAGACGGCGCACAATCTCTCGGTCACCAGCAGCAACTTGAACCGGCTCGGTCTCTGGGGAATCCTGTGGAAGCAGCGGGAGCCTTCCACCAATGCGACGACTGGACAACTGCGCTCACCGCGCGATAGCAAAGGCAATTGATTATGATGGCACTGTGGGTCATTCGGATTTTATTCCTCGCGCTTTGCACCGTGGGTGGCTACGCCATCAGCCAGGTACGCTCCGACTTCGTCACGCATCCGCTCTCCGCCACCCTCGGCATGACCATCGGCTTCGGCTTCGGCTGGCTGCTCATCGCCGTGGATGAAATGCTCAAGGGTTTTTCCCTGCGCGCATTTTCGGCGATCACGTTCGGACTTCTGCTCGGTTTTTGCGTCGCGCTGTTGATTGACCGTTCGGGCCTCTTCGAGAAAGTGGACGACGAAACCCGCCAACTCGTGCGCCTCTGCCTCTTTCTCGCCTTCGGCTACATCGGCATGGTGCTCGCCATGCGCAGCAACAAGGAGGATTTTTCCCTCATCATTCCCTACGTCCGCTTCGCGCCGCGCAACAAGCCGGATAATCTCCTCCTGCTCGACACCAGCGTCATCATTGACGGACGCATCGCCGATCTCATCGAAGCCAATTTTCTCGAAGGCATCATCGTCGTCCCGCGCTTTGTCTTGAAGGAACTCCAGCAAGTCGCCGACTCGGCGGACGCCATCAAGCGCGCGCGCGGCCGGCGCGGGCTGGAAATGCTCAACCGCCTTCAGCGCAGCACCAAGAACGAGGTCAAGATTCACGACGGCGATTTCCCCGAGGAAAAAGAAGTGGACGCCAAGCTCATCCGCCTCGCGCGCAATCTCGGCGCGAAACTTTTCACCAACGATTACAACCTCAGCAAGGTCGCTGAACTGCAAAACATCGCCTACGTCAACATCCACGAACTTTCCAAGTCGCTGAAAACAATTTTGCTGCCGGGCGAGTTTCTCAATCTCCGCCTCGTGCGCGAAGGCAAGGACAAAGGCCAGGGCGTCGGCTACCTGCCCGACGGCACGATGGTCGTCGTCAACAGCGGCCACGCGCACATTGGTCAGCAGGTCGAAGTGCAGGTGCAGAGCCTCCTCCAGACCGGCGCGGGCGTCATCGTCTTCGCCGAACTGCGCAGTCCGGCGGGACTGCCAAGCGTCGCGCAAACGGCTTGAGCGCTCTGCGACCAGGAAAGGAAACAACTCCCATGAAAGCTTGCTCCTATTGCGGTCGTGAAAATGCCGACGACGTGATCCGCTGCACCGGATGCGGCACCGAGTTCGTCCTCGCGGAACAACCGCGCGAAGAAATCGGCAGCATCAACGCCGTCACGGTTTCGACTGCGTTCAATCCCGCCGACGCGCAACTCACGCGCTCGCGGCTCGAAGCCGCCGGTTTCCACGCCATCGTCTCGCACGAACTTTCCGCCCTGAGCATGGATGGTTATGGGCTGACCGTCGGTGGCATTCGTGTGCAAGTGCCCGAAAGCGAGGCTACGGAAGCCAGGGAATTTCTCGAAAGCTCCACCGAGTCTCCCGAATGAGCGCGCGAAAATTGTCCGTGTTCACCCGACTCAAACGCCTGCTTCCCGCCGGCGAATTGCTGCTTGATCCCGGCGTCTTGAAAAAATACGCGGGCGACAAATGGTTCGCCACCCACTTGCCCGACGCCGTCGCCCTGCCCCGCTCCGTGAAATCGGTTTCCAAAATTCTCAGTTTTGCGAACCGGTATCGCATCCCCGTCACGCCGCGCGGTGCGGGTTACGGCTACGTGGGCGGCTGCGTGCCGCTGCGCGGCGGCATCGTGCTCTCCCTCGAACGCATGAATCGCATCAAGGAAATCAACGCGCGCGATTTCGTGGCGGTTGTTGAGCCGGGAGTCATTACTTCCAAGATTCAAAATGCGGTCGAGAAAGTTGGATTGTTCTACCCGCCCGATCCCGCGAGCCGCGGTGACAGTTTCATCGGCGGCAACATCGTCACCAACGCGGGCGGCCCGCGCTGTTTGAAATACGGCGTCACGCGCGATTACGTGCTCGGCCTCGAAGTTGTGCTGGCCGACGGCACGGTGGTGAAACTCGGCGGACGCACTCACAAAAACAAAACCGGCTTTGATCTCCACCGTCTCTTCGTCGGTTCGGAAGGTCTGCTCGGCGTTGTCACCGAAGCCACGCTGAAGTTGCTGCCGCTCCCGCCATTTCGCGCGAATCTCGCCGTGGGCTTCGACTCGATGAAATCCGCCGTCCGCGCGCTGCACGCCATTTTCGACGCCGGCTTTCTCCCCTGCGCGCTCGAACTCGCGGATGAATTCACGCTCGCCGCCGCCTACAAGCGCACCAAGAGCGAACGCCTGCGCGGTTGCCGCGCTCATCTCATCACTGAACTGGACGGACAGGAAAGTTCCGTGCGCACGGAATTGCGCGCGCTGGAAAAAATCATTCGCCGACAACGGCCGAAATTTGTGGAACGCGGCTTTGGCGACAAAGAATGTGAAGCCGTCTGGCAGATTCGCCGCGAGTTTTCCTACTCCCTGCGCGACACCGGCCTCACGAAACTGAATCAGGACATCGTCGTGCCGCGCGGGCGACTGGAAGATTTGTTCCGCTTCGCCGCGCGCTTGCAGAAGAAACACAAACTGCAACTCGCCTGCTTCGGCCATGCCGGCGATGGGAACATTCACACGAACATCATGGTGGACTACACGCAGCCCGGCGCAAAGCGCCGCTCGGAAGCCGCGCTCGACGAATTGTTCCGACAGGTTCTTGCGTGGGGCGGCTCGATCACCGGCGAGCACGGCATCGGCATCGCCAAAAAACGCTGGTGGCCGCTCGCGGTCTCCCAGCCGGGCCGTGATTTGCACCGCGCCATCAAGCACGCGCTCGACCCGCACGGAATTTTGAATCCGGGAAAATTTGTTTCGTGAAGTTCCGTCGCCGCCGACGTGAGGAGCGGCAGCAGCGGTCGCAGCTTTGAGATTGTTCAGCTCGCGGCGTGTGAAAAGTTTTTCCAAAAAAGTCTTGCAACATTTTTTCCGTGGGCGCTTAATCGCGCCCAGAAAGTTCCCAGAGGAAAAATTCCGTTGAAGAGGGTCTTTCTACTCGGAGTCGTTCACGGTTGGATTTGCCATGCGTGCCCACGCTACAAGTCTGTTGTCGTGTAACTGCGGTTCGTTCCCAACGCTGAGAGCGATACCACGTACCAGTGCGTCACCCGTCCCTTGTCCCTCGTCACTCAGAGGTCAGAAGTCAGAAGTCAGATGGCGAAGCGCGGAACGCGGAACTTGGAACTCGGAACTGAATTCCCGGTTTGCGGCGGTGACTCCAAAGGACGCGGCACTCACGCCACGGAAGTTCGGTTTGTCTCCAGCGGAATCGGGACTTGCTCCACAAAAATTCGGATCACCTCCACAGAAATCGGAAGTCATTCCCGCAAAGTTCGGCTTCGCTCCACAGAAATCGGAAGTCTTTCCAACGAAGTTCGGACTCAGTTTTACAAAGTACGGAGCGTCTCCACAGAAGTTCGGACTGTCTCCAGCAAAGTTCTGGCAGCCTCCAACTCTCACGGAACAAGCTCCCGGACAGCTATTTGCGCGGCTGCGCCGCCGTCAAAGCCAGGGATACTGCCCATTTCAGCGTTTCAGCTTTCAACTTTCAGCTTTTCCCACTCTCAACTCTCAACCATCAACACTCAACTCAAACACAACCCTCAACTAACCCAACCCCATGCCCGACAAACTTAACTTCTCGTTTCCCGTCAGCCTGCTCTCGCAAGAGGCCGATTTGATCCTCAATGCCGGCGACAAATACACCGCGCAAATCTCGCCGCGCCTGCAACCCAATTTCCTGGCCGGCACGCGCACGCTGGCCGGACAGGTCGCGCTACTCGGCACCGAACAGAAAAGCAAAGCCGGCGATCTCGGCACGCTGACGGCGGACCAGAACCGCAAGTTCGCCGCGTTGCTGGAAAAGGTGGGCGCCGCGCGCGACACCGCCAAGCGCGCGTTCAAGGGGCAGGACGTGAAACTGCGCGAGGAATTCCAGGTGGGCATCAACAAGCCCGATGATCTCGGGTCCGTGCTGCAACGAGCGCGGATCATTCTGGCCTCGGTGCGGAAACCGGCGAACGCGACCACGCTGGGCACGAAAGGCTGGCTGGATGACGACGACGAAGCGTTGGAACTGGCGATTGAAGCGTTGGACGACACGGATGAAACGCAGGAAGCGGCCAAGACGACGAAAGCGAGCAGCACGGGCGACCGGAACGCGAAAGCGAACGAGTTGTATGAAGCGCTGCTGACGGTGCAGAACGCGGCGAACCTGCAGTGGCCGGAGAGCAACGGCGCGAACGCGACGATCCGCGCGGAATTCCGGCTCGGCAAATTCCCGCCACGCAACTCCGGCAACAGTGAGGAAAAGAAAAAGAACAAACCCACGCCGCCAACGCCACCGGCGTGAACCGGTTCAGGGCGTCGCGCAGCATTGACACCACTACCGCCCGGGAGTAGAACGCCCTGAGAAAGGCGCGCGCCTTTCTTTGAACCGGGACATGAACACGATTCCGCTCAAGTGCAATTACACGGGACTGACCCTTTTACGGCGACAACACAACAACCGATGGACATGAAAAATCAGTACGAGGCAATAGCTCAGTCAGTTCTCGACTCAGTGCAGTCGAACTTCACACCTGAACACGAATACGCTACAGCAAACGCTCGCTCATTCAAAGGGCTCGATCTCACGTTCTACGAGAAGACCCAATCCGCCCTGGAAGCGTTGGGATTTGTTGTGGCGGCTGATGCCGAGGACAAGACCATCAGTTCTGCCGGCTCGATCATAACGTTCTTTCGAGTCATGCACCATCCAGAGACCGCAGCCACAGCCGCGATGTTTTATGTGGCGCCCCTGAAGAAAGGATTCGTGGCGTTCGAGACGTTGTTTTCGAACAATCATTTCATTGCGGACACAAACAGTCCGGCTGGTAACTCTATTACATCGTACCCTATGATTGATACACAGCACCACTCGCCAACGGCTTCGCTGGAAACGATGTCCAAGACCCACGCGAAGCGCGTGCAGACATTTCTGTCCAAGCGGGCTGGTGTCAAGGTGCAGCCGGTGTCGGACTTTGAAGCGGTAGTGCGTGCGCAGAACCTCCAGAACAGGTGTAAACATGATCATCTGGCATCTATCGGGTGGATCACGTTGGAGTACCTGGAGAAACAGACGAAAGGCAACACCGAAATGGCTTCTGGCATCTATACGGCCATCCAGAATATTTTGAAGGGAGGCGTTTCTTCATCCTCGCCAGCCGAGCAGGCTCTGATTGTTCACTTCAAGTACGGAAGCACAAATCTGGACGCGCTTTTTGCGTTGGAGGACAAGCTAGAGAAAGCGGTCGAAAAGGTTGATGGCGCCACGTACGACGGACACGAAATAGCCGTCGACGGAAGTGACGGTCGTTTATACATCTACGGCCCAGACGCGGAGCAACTATTCGCTGCCGTTGTTTCCTTTCTCAAGAAGACACCCTTCATGAAGGGCGCTCGAATTGTAAAACGCTTTGGTCCGCCCGAAGACGGCGTGCGTGAAGAAGAGGTGTTCATTGGTAACGAGATGTCAAAATCCAAAAGCAAATCAGAACCGAAGACTGACGCTCCGCTAAGTCCCGAGGCCGACAAATTCCTCGCTGACGCCACCGCCGAGTTCAAAACGAAGCAAGAGACACTGACCCGAGACTGGCGTTTCGGCACCGGTAAGCAGTGGGGTTTTGATCAGATCAGCGGCGTCTTCAAACTCGACTTACCAGATGGAGCACAGTTTCAGGCAGACGGGCAGATTCTCGGCAGCTACTTTGAGGCGCGAGGCTCGTGGGAGTGGGCATGGAACAATCCGCACGTCACGGCAGAGATGGCGCGAGACAGCAAGCGCGCGAAACAGGTCGGAGAGCGTCTCGGCATTTCGTATCTTGTTGCTCCCACAGTGCCAGTCCCGAAGGAGGAGTTTGCGTCTTATCTTGCGGCTATTGGTGTGAAGGCCACGGATTCGATGGGCGTGTATCGCGGTAAGGCCGGACCGGTTGATGTTTT
>SCTL01000125.1 GCA_004297495.1 Verrucomicrobiota bacterium | reverse complement strand
GCTCTTCCGATCTGTGGATGTCATCGGCGGTTATCTGCCGTTGAAGCGCGCCGGCGCGAACTTCGTGGCGCTCTGCCCGTTTCACAAGGAGAAGTCGCCCAGCTTCAACGTCAATCCGCACCGGCAAATCTTTCATTGCTTCGGCTGCCACAAGGGCGGCGATGTCTTCACGTTCGTCAAAGAATACGAGAACATCGGTTTCGTGGACGCCGTGACTCGACTGGCCGAGCGCGCGAAGATGCCGCTCGAATACGTTGGTGGTGGCGCGCCCGATCCACAGTCGCGCCACGAGAAAGATCAACTGCTGCAAATTCACGAGCAGATCACGCAACGCTGGCAGACCGCGCTGGCGAACGAGGCCTCCGGCCAGTTGGCGCGTGATTATCTCGCCAAGCGCGGCGTGAGCGAGGAGGCGATAAAACTTTTCCGCATCGGCGCTGCGCCGGATTCGTGGGACGACACGGTGAACTGGGCGAAGAGCAAAGATTTTCCCGCCGAACTCGTCGAGAAAGCTGGATTGATTCTCAAACGCGACGGCAGCGAGGGCCACTACGACCGTTTCCGCGGGCGGCTCATGTTTCCGATCTGCGACGAGCAAGGCCGGGTCATCGCGTTCAGTGGCCGCGTGCTTTCCGGCGACGAGAAAACCGCCAAGTATGTCAACTCGCCCGAGACGCCGATCTTCACCAAGAGCAAGGTTTTCTTCGGCCTCGATAAATCCAAGCGCGCCATTCTCGACGCCGGCTTCGCCATCGTGTGCGAAGGCCAGTTGGATTTGATCGCGTGCTTCATGGCCGGCGTGCAAAACATCGTCGCGCCGCAAGGCACGGCCTTCACTGATCAACACGCGCGCATCCTCAAACGTTACGTGGATGAGGTCGTGCTCTGTTTCGATTCCGACGAAGCCGGGCAAAACGCCGCCGTGCGTTCGCTGGACAGTTTGCTGGCGTCGGGACTCGCCGTGCGCGTGGCCGTCGTGCCGCGTCCGCACGACCCGGATAGTTTCATCAAGGCGAACGGCGCGGAGGCGTTTCGCCAGATGATCGGCAACGCCGCCGGATATTTTGATTACTACCTCGAACGACTCTGCGCGCAGAATCCGACGAACAATGACAAAGGCCGACTCGCCGTGCTGCGCGCGATGGGCGAGGCGGTGAAGAAAACCGGCAACCAGGTGCTCGTGGACAAATACGCGCAGAAGACCGCGCTGCGATTGGGTGTTTCGCCGGATGCCGTGCGCTCGGAATTCAAAAAAACCGGCAGCGCAAGCCGACCAGTCGCAGAATCTGAATCGACGGAAAGTATCGAACTCGAGGAGGAAATTCTGCCGCCATCCACTTCCGAGTTCTGGTTGTTGCGATTGCTGGTTGTTTGCGAAGGTGCGGCGGTTGCGCTGGCGACGAAGATTCAGCCCGCGTGGATTCAACATCGCGTGGTGCGCGAAATTGTCGCCCGCTGGCTGGAACTGCACGCCGCCGGCGTGTGGGCAGGCTTTGCCAGCTTCATGTCGCAACTCGAATCGGACGAAGCGCGCAGCTTGCTCACCGAAGCCGCTGCCGAGAATCGCGCGATTCCAAATCCCGAGCAGCAGCTCGCCGACGTGCTGG
>SCTL01000124.1 GCA_004297495.1 Verrucomicrobiota bacterium | reverse complement strand
GTAGGCGGAAACCCTTACCCCTGACCCCTCTCCCGTCCGACGGGAGAGGGGAACAGCGGAAGAATCGCTCTCGGGATTTTTGTGTCGCCCGGAATCTCCGCGGGCGTCCGATGATTCTCCCTCTCCCATCGGATGGGAGAGGGCCGGGGTGAGGGCCGCCCCGCACAATTCCTCAAGGTTCGCAATGCCCGCCGCCATCGCCAGCGGATTGCCGCTCAGTGTGCCGGCCTGATACACCGGCCCAAGCGGTGCGAGGTAATCCATGATGTCAGCCCGTCCGCCGAACGCACCCACCGGCAAGCCGCCGCCGATAATTTTGCCGAAGGTCGAAATGTCCGGCCTGATGCCGAAGCGCTCCTGCGCTCCACCGGGTGCGAGGCGAAAGCCAGTCATCACTTCGTCGAAGATAAGCAGCGCGCCGTTCGCCTTGGTAATCTCGCGCAGGAATTCCAGCCAGCCCGGTTTCGGCACGAACAATCCCGCGTTGCCCGCCACTGGCTCGACGATGATGCAGGCAATTTCATTTTTGTTCGCAGCGAACGCGGCTTTGAGCGGTTCGGTTTCATTGTAAGGCAGAACGATGGTGAGCTTCGCAAAATCCGCCGGCACTCCCGCACTGTCGGGATTGCCAAATGTGAGCGCGCCGCTGCCGGCTTTGACGAGCAACGAATCGCCGTGGCCATGATAGCAGCCGTCGAATTTGATGATCTTGTCGCGTTTCGTGAATCCGCGCGCGAGGCGGATGGCGCTCATGCAGGCTTCCGTGCCGGAGTTCGTCATGCGCACCTTCTGCACGCTGGGCACGAGCGAGCAGATCATCTTCGCCATCGTGACTTCGGCGGGATTCGGAATGCCGAAGCTCGTGCCGTGATCGGCGGCTTCCTTCACGGCGGAAATAATTTTCGGATGCGCGTGCCCGAGAATCGCCGGCCCCCAAGTGCCGACGTAATCAATGTATTCGTTCCCGTCCACGTCCCAGACGCGGCAGCCCTTGGCCTTGTTGACGAAGAAAGGTTTCCCGCCCACGGCACGAAAGGCGCGCACGGGAGAGTTAACGCCACCGGGAATGTAATTGAGCGCCTCGGCGAACAGCGCGTCGGATTTGGCCCGCGAAATCATGGGCGCAGATTAGCAACGCAGCGCGCAGGATTAAAACGCTAAATCGTCGGCGCACAACACGTGGTGAGTCTTCGGCAAAATTCGCGGAGTCGCTGTCGCCGACAAGTCGCAGAATGAGGCTGCCAAACCAGCGGCTTTAACTTGGGAAAGGTTTGCATGAAAACGCTTCTGCACTTGCTCGCAACGCTCTCACTGCTCATGGCTGTCTCCCTCGCCAACGCCAAACCTTTTATACGCGATTCGTTCTTCGCGTTCTACCCATCGGCGGTCGGCACGCGACTCGACTCGCTGCCGTCGCACTCGACGCATTGCGGCGTCTGCCATTACGATTTCA
Organism: Verrucomicrobiota bacterium; assembly: GCA_004297495.1. GTDB lineage: Bacteria > Verrucomicrobiota > Verrucomicrobiia > Limisphaerales > JADLHS01 > SCTL01. The sequence goes on along the minus strand of SCTL01000124.1, from coordinate 893 downwards.
ACGGCGGCGGCACGCGCAATTTCTACGGCGCGGCCATCGAAGGCGCAGGCTTCGATCTCAAGACCACGGCCGGCCGCAGCAACGCCATCTGGGCCGTGCGCTTCCTGGATTCCGACAGCGACGGCTACGCGAATCAGGAGGAAATCACCAACACGATCACCTATGCCAACACGCCGACGTTTCCCGGATTGAAACAGTCCAACACGAATCTCGTCTCGAACGTGTCGCTGGCGGAACTCGCAGCTTACCTGACACCGTTGATTGGTGGCGACACCACGCCGCCCATCGTGCAAGTGCTCTCACCCAACGGCGGCCAGACGCTCACGGCGAATCGCTTCACCAACATCACCTGGAGCGCCACCGACGCGAGCGGAATTGCATCCGTGAATCTGTATCTCTCGCTCGACAACGGCGCGACGTATCGGCCGCTCGCCCTCGGGCTGGCGAACTCGGGCACGTTCTCGTGGGTGCCGGCGAATCGTCCAACCACTCAAGCGCGCGTCAAGGTTGTGGCGACGGATTCCTATTCGAATTCCACCAACGACGTGAGCGACGCGGTATTCACGATTGTCTCGCCGCCGTTCACGAACGCGCACGGTGTCGCGACGACCCTTCGCGATTTCGATTTGCCCGGCACGCAGCCCTTCGAACACGGCGGCAATCTCGAAGCGTCGTCCAGTTGTGCATCCTGTCACGGCGGCTACGACACGACTGTTGAACCGCAACATGGTTGGCAAGGCAGCATGATGTCCCACGCCTCGCGCGACCCGATCTTCCTCGCAAACATGGCGCTGGCGAATCAAGACGCGGCTGATTCCGGCGATCTTTGTTTGCGCTGTCACTTCGCGCGCGGCTGGCTCGCGGGGCGCAGCGTGCCGACCGATGGCAGCCGC
>SCTL01000123.1 GCA_004297495.1 Verrucomicrobiota bacterium | reverse complement strand
TCTTGGAAAGCAGCGAGCGTTTGTTGTAGCCTCCGAACATGGCAGACGATGGCAATATAGGGCGGCGGGTCGGGAAATTCTCCTGTCTTGTGGTGGATGACGATCCGGCCTTCGCCACCATGGCTGCCAGCGTGGTGCGCGACGCGAAAGGCGAGCCGGTGATTTGCAACAATCTCGCGAGCGCGCAACAAGCCGTGGCCGGTCGCGCGTTCGACGTGGTGCTCCTCGACAATCATCTACCCGACGGCAAGGGTTACGATTTCTTCGATCACCTCGCCCGCCGGAATCCCGACGCGCCCATCGTGATGATCACCGGGATGCCGGATTTGGGCGAGGCCGTGTCACTCACGCGCAACGGACTCTTCGAGTATCTCACCAAGCCGCTCAGCGTGGACGCGCTCAGCGCCTGTCTTGCTCGCGCAAAATTACGCCTTGCCACGCGCGACAGCGACGCGGCGGTCACGGAGTTGTTCGGCGAATCGTCCGCCATGCGGGACGTGCTGCATCAATTGCGTCAGGCGGCCAAGCATCCCGCGAGCACGGTTTTGCTGACGGGTGAAACCGGCACCGGCAAAGACCTCGCCGCGCGGGCGCTGCATCAACTCAGCTATGTGGACGCAAACGCGCCGTTCATCGCCGTGAACTGCGCGGCGGTGCCGGCGGAAATGTTCGAAGCAGAATTATTCGGCGCGGAACGCGGCGCGTACACGGGCGCGGAAAAAAAGCGCGCCGGTCTGGTCGGCGCGGCGGCGGGCGGGACATTGTTTCTCGACGAAATCGCGGAAGTGCCGCTGCCGTTGCAGGCAAAACTGTTGCGCGTGCTTGAATCACGCGAGTACCGCTCGCTGGGCAGCACGGAGACGCAGACGTTCGCGGGCCGCTTTGTGGCGGCGACAAATAAGAATCTGGCGGATGAAGTTAAGGCGGGAAGATTCCGCGAAGATTTGCTGTATCGGCTCGACGTGTTTGCCGTGGAACTGCCGCCGCTGCGAAAACGGCGCGCCGATATTCCCGGGCTCGCCGAGTTGTTGCTCACGCAACTCGCGAAGAAGTACAGCCGCGCGAAACCGATGTTCAAGGCGGAGGATTTGAACGCGCTGAACGCGCACGATTTCCCCGGAAACGTCCGCGAGCTGCGCAACGTCATCGAGCGCGCTCTCTTGCGCACAGAGAACGAGAACAAGTGGCTCGCGCTGGATTTGAACTGGCTGCAACGCGCCGCTCCCGCCGCCGCTGCGCAGGCCGCTCCCGCCACGACGAGTGACTCGTTGCCGGCGGACCGCCAGCTCACGCCGATTGATGCGCAGGAATACCGGCTCATCCGCGACACGCTGCGGGAGACGCACGGCGGCATCCGTCGCGCGGCCACGAAACTCGGCATGTCGCCGCAAGCTTTGTTGCGCCGACTCGAGAAGTGGCCGGAGTTGCGTCCGGAAAAGGAGTAAGCGTTCCGCGACCGGAACAGTTCCGGGCGGGATCGCAAAATCATTTCGCCGAATCGCAGCCGTTCACACCGCTTACGTCGGGTCTTCCCGCGCTTTCGCCTCAAACTTACCCGTTGGCAATCCGCGTGCTTGAGAGCAAAATGGAAATTGCGGAAAATACATTTTGGAAGTTCAGCCCGTATGGAAGCGAGAATCAATCACAGCTCCGCGGGCCGGCAACGCTTTGCCGGCGCGCTGGCGACGGGGCTTTGTGGGCTGGCTGGCTTCACCTGGTTCGGACTCGCCTCGGCCAAGGCGCAGACGCTTCAGGATTATTTCACGAATCGCGTCAGCATCAGCAGCGCGCACGGACAGATCAACACCAACAACGCGAACGCCACGGTCGAATTGGCCGAACCGAAGCACGCCGGAAAGACCGGCGGCCATTCGCTGTGGATCACTTGGATCGCGCCGACCAATGGTGTCGTGAAATTCGAGACCGGCGGCAGTCCGTTTGACACGTTGCTTGGCGCGTATCGCTTCGCTTCGACCAACGACACCACGTTCGACAAACTGATCACGGTGGCCGAGGCCGACGACTCGGAAGGTTTCGAGCGCGAGAGCGAAATCGAATTCGGCGTGCAAGCCGGCCAGCATTACGAAATCGCCGTGGACGGTTATTACGGCGCGACCGGCGCGATCGAATTGAACTGGGACTTCCAACCCACCGCCATTGCGCCGCCAGTCATTGTCAGCACGCCCGCGGATCGGTCCGTGAAGATCGGCGATGCGGTCACGCTCACCGTCGCCCTCACCAATCTCGTCAGCGCCCAGTTCAAATGGTTCTTCAATGGCAACGAAGTCGGGGTCACGTCCACGAACCTCGTCATTACCAGTTTTCAAGTCACGAACGTCGGCCGTTACAAGCTGCGCCTCGACGTGAGCGGCGAGCGCTATTTCGCGATGTCCACGGAAATCCAGATCAACTCCGACGGCGCCACCAACGCCATCGCCCGCAACAAGGTGCTCGACACGCCGGATTCGCCCTTGATCGGCACGAACAGCGGCGGCAGTTCCCTGCGAAAAGTCCTGGGGGCACAGCCGATGGGCGCGAACGCCACGCCCGCCGCCGTCGTGCGCGGCTACAACGGCAGTCAGATTTTTAACACGACTTACGCGACCGTGGATACCAACGAACCGCCGCACTGCGGATTCAGCGGCGGCGTTTCTTACTGGCTCGTCTATCAACCACCGACCAACGGCACGCTCATCCTGACGACGGCGGGCAGCAGCTACGACACGGTCATGGAAGCATACACGTATGACGGCGTGCTCTACAATTACACCAACCTCACCTCCATCGCGTGCGATCACAATTCCCTCGGCGGCACGAACGGCGCGTCGCGCGTGCAGTTTGCCGTCGTGAAGTCGCGCCAATACGTCGTCGCGGTTCAGGGCGTCAACAACGCCAAAGGCACGGCCTATTTGAATTACGCGCTCAACACGAATCAACTTCCCACGCCGCCGTCGTTGCTCGCGTCGCCAAAGACCGTCACGGTGGCGCAAGGCTCGCCCGCGTCGCTCGCGCCCAGTCTGGCCGGCGCGCCGCCGCTGCGGTTCAGTTGGAAGAAGGGAACAAACCTTCTGGCCGGCTGCACGACGTCTTCGATTTTTTTCCCGAGCACCGCGCTGGCGGATACGGCGGATTACGTCGTGACGGTCACGAACGACCTCGGCTCGTTGAGCGCCACCCTGCCCTTGCATGTCGTCGTCCCCACAATCTCCTCGCTCATTCGCGTCTCGAATTATCTGCAACTCACCTTCCCGACGGTTTCCGGCCAGCGCTACACCGTGGAGGAAGCCACGAGCGTCCTCGGCCCGTGGCAACCGTGGTCCAATTTTTATTTCGGCGACGGCCAGCCCATCACGCTCTTTCTTGGCGGCGGCGGCACAAAGTTTTTCCGCATTCGCACCGAGTAATGCCGCTGCGCTGTTCCGCAAGTGGAACAACAACTTTGCTTCGCCCGTCCCCACCGGGTTGATTTCCGTCGAATCCATCTGGTTTCGTCCGACTCAACGCTTGCAACGCGCTTGGCAGGGACGCTGCTGAATGAGATGTGCGGCTACCCAAATGAAATCTTGCAACGACAGACCGGAGGCCCGTCGCCCGACGCGCGCTGGCGCGGACGCGTCACTCCGTCGTGTGCCCATTGAGTTTATCACGGCGGATTTGGAAGTCTGTCCGATCCGGCACGTGCCAGTGTCCCCTCGCGGCCTGGCCGACTTCGGGATTCATTTCTCAAGCGTCATCCATCAGAATACCCCCGTGCGGATTCTCGGGTTCATTCTGGTTGGTATCGGGCTGCTTTGCGGGAGCGTGGATGCGCAAACCAATTCGCCGCCGGCTGAACTCACCAGCCGCGTCCTCGAAGTCGCCGGTCACGTCGAATACGTTTCCGACGGCGGCACGAACTGGCAGACCGCGTCGCCCGGATTGACGCTTCAGCCCGGCGCTCGCGTCCGCACGCGGGAACAAAGTCGCGCCGCCGTCCAGCTTTCCGACCGCAGCGTCATCCGCCTCAACGAGCGCACCACGCTGCAAATTCTTCCGCCGCGCCGCGCCGAGAAAAAACATTTCGGCCTGCCCGCCGGCTCGATCTATTTCTTCAATCGCGAAAAACCCGCCGACGTGGAATTCGACACCCCGCTCGCCGCCGGAGCAATTCGCGGCACGGAATTCCTCCTCGAAGTCGCCGAAGCCGGCGGCGCGACGCATCTGGCGCTCATGGACGGACTCGTGGAACTCTCCACGCATGACGAAGAAATCTCCATTCGACGCGGCGAAGAATTGCATCTCGCTCCCGGCCAACTCGCGAAAAAGAACGCGCTGCTCAACGCGAACACCGTCATCCAGTGGGCGCTTTATTATCCAGCCGTACTGAACCCGGACGAATTGGATTTGAACACGAATGAACAAAGTGTTCTGGGCGATTGTGTGAAAAATTATCGGGCGGGCGATTTGCTCGGCGCGCTCAACGCCTGGCCCACCAACCAAAGCTTCACCAACACCGGCGCACGAATCCTGCGCGCCCAACTGCTGCTCGCGGTCGGTCGCGTCACCGACGCGGAGCAACTGCTCGCCCAGATGCCCGACAGCGTCCCATCGGTCGCAGCTTTGCGTGAACTGATTTCCGTGGTGCGAGCCGACGCCGGTTATTCGCCTCAGACAAATCGTGAGAAGTCAGGAAGTGAATGGCTCGCCCACAGCTACGCCCTGCAAGCCCGCGCTGATCTCCCTGCCGCCCGCGACGCCGCTCGTAACGCCGTTAAGTTCGCGCCGCAATCCGGCTTCGCCCATGCCCGGCTCGCGGAACTGGAGTTTTCTTTTGGCAACCGCCGCGCCGCGTTGGAAGAACTCAAGCAGGCTTACACACTGTCGCCCCGGCTTGCGCCCGCTTACTCGCTCCAAGGTTTTACGTTGCTCGATCAAGGATTGCCCGGCATGGCGCTCGTTCATTTTGATCACGCTCGTGAACTCGATGCCGCGTTAGGTTCAGCCTGGCTCGGGCGCGGCCTCTGCCTGTTGCGCCAGGGAAAATTCGCCGAAGCCCGCGAATCTTTTCAGGCTGCGGCTGCGCTCGAACCGCAGCGCGGTTTGTTCCGCAGTTATCTCGGCAAAGCCGCGAGCGAACTTGGCGACGCCAAAGCTGCCGAAAAAGAATTCCGTCTCGCCAAAACTTTGGACGCGAACGATCCCACCGCGTGGCTCTACTCGGCGTTGCACCTGTGGCAGGAAAATCGGCTGAACGCTGCCATCCGCGATCTCGAAGCGTCCATCGCCCGCAACGACAATCGCGCCGCGTTTCGTTCGCGCCTGTTGCTGGACGGCGACCGCTCCGTGCGCAGCGCGAATCTCGCGGCGATTTACGATGACGCCGGCTTGACGGACGTGAGCCGCCACACCGCCGCGCGTTCGGTGACTGAGGATTACGGGAATTTTTCCGGCCACCTCTTTTTGTCCGACAGTTTGCGTTCGGACGAAAACGCAAACCGGTTTGATCTCCGACTGGAAACCGCGCGGCAAAGTGAATTACTCGTCGCCAACCTGCTCGCGCCACCGGGTGCGGGAAATCTTTCGCAGAATCTTTCCCAGCGCGATCACATCAGGTTTTTTGACGAAAAGCCCGTCGGCGTCAGTTCACTCACGGAATATTCGAGCCGGGGCGATTGGCGGGAGAACGGAACCGTTTTCGGCTCGGTCGGTGGTTTCAGTTACGCGTTCGACGCTGCTTACGCAAGTCTCAACGGCTGGCAACCGAACGGCCAATCGGAAACCCGCGAACTGACGCTGACGGCGAAGCAACGCGTGACGCCGGACGACGAGGCGTATTTCCAAATCGGCCAGTTCGAGTCGGCGGCCGGCGACGTGGCGAATCACTACGATCCGAGTCAGGCGAAGACAAACTTCGTGGTCAACGAGAAGCAGGAGCCGACGCTCTACGCCGGCTGGCATCACGCCTGGTCGCCCGGCAGCCACACGCTGCTGTTGCTGGGCCGGTTGACTGATCGGTTGTCGTTTCAGGATGCGGACGCAAATTTTTTCTGGCTGCGAAATTTTGGCGGCCCGATCGCCGAGGTGGTCACCCGCACTTCGCCGCAGAACGACATTCCGTTCGCGGAAGATTTTCGCAGCGAGTTCACGCTTTACTCCACCGAGTTGCAGCAGATTTGGGAGACCGACCGGCAATCGCTCGTGCTCGGCGGGCGCTGGCAGAGCGGCGACGTGGACGCGCGCGCGGATTTGTCGCGCGGTTTTCCGCTGACCAGCGATCATCTGGACGCCTCGCTCGAACGCGGCAACGCCTACGCTTACTACTCGTTGCAGGTGCTCGCACCGCTGCGCTTGATCGGCGGCGTGAGTTACGATCATCTGAGATTTCCCATGAACGCCGATCTCGCTCCGCTCACGGCTGGCGAAGATTCCCGCGATCTGGTTTCGCCCAAGGCCGGCTTGCTGTTCACGCCGTGGGAGCGCGGGCTGTTGCGCGCGAGCTACACGAAGTCGCTCGGCGGACTTTACTTCGACAACAGCGTGCGCCTCGAACCGACGCAAATCGCCGGATTCAATCAGGCTTTCCGGAGTCTGATTCCCGAGAGCGTCGCCGGTCTCGTGCCCGGGACGGAGTTCGAGACGGCGGGCGTTGGCTTCGATCAATCACTGGCGAGCGGCACGTTTTTCGGCATCGAAGCCGAATGGCTCACATCCGACGGCCGCCGCGCGGTCGGCGCGGTCACGAATTCCCAACCGGCGGCGTTCTTCCCGCCGGACTCGCCGGCGAGCACGCGCGAGGATTTGAATTTCCGCGAGCGAAATCTTTCCGCCTACATCGCCCAGTTGCTCGGAGATAATTTCTCCGTGAGCGCACGCTATCGGATCAGCGAGGCGAGATTGCAAACTCTGTTTCCCGAAATCCCCGACACGGCGACCGGTCTCGCCGCGCTCGAAGCCGGACAGCGCGCCACACTTCAGCAACTCAGCTTCGCGATCAACTTCCATCATCGCTGCGGCGCGTTCGCGCGCTGGGAATCTTCGTGGCATCACCAGAACAACGCCGACCCGGCGATGATTGATGACGATTTCTGGCAGCACGATCTGCTGGTGGGCTACCGTTTTCCGCGACGTCACGCGGAGGTTCGGCTGGGCGTATTGAATCTCTTCAATCAGGACTACCGCCTCAGCCCGCTCAATCTGCACCAAGAGTTGCCGCGCGACCGCACGTTCGTCGCCTCGATGAGATTTAATTTCTGATCCTCGGAAGGCTTTGCCGCGTTTTCAAAGCGTGGGCGGCCACGGCCAGTTCGCTCGGGCTGCGGCCCGCACCGTCCGAAAAGTCAAACGTGACGCGGGGCTGGCCGGCCCGGCAACGGCGTGAACCGGAAGTAATCGAAATCGGCATGGCCCTGCCCGGCGGCGAACAGCCCGAGCTTCGCGCCGATCCACACGCCGGCTTGCGCTTGAAAGGTCGTTGGCATGGCCGTCCAATGCCCCTCCGCGCCGACGTAACTGAAGTCGCACACGCCAGCCTCCTGGACAACGACGCGAAAACGCACCGTGTTGTTTGCCGTCTCATCGAACAGTTGCTCCCCGCCGTTGCGGAAAACCAGTTGCGTTCCAAATTCCGTTTTGCGCAGAGCAATTGCGGCGTGCGCCCGGCCCATGATGATCAACCCCGCCTCGTCGCCTGCGCGACCGCCGGAAAAATCGAGCTGCGCTTCCACGGTGAATTCGCGCGCCGGAAATTTTTGCAGCAGCAGGTGTGGCGCGCGGAGCAATTGATTTTGCGGAACGGCCTGACCAAACAATCGCAACCAGCCGGGCCGCGCGGTCAATGAATACCAGTCGTGGCGATGGTTGGCGTGCCACTGCCATTGCAGGCCGAGCTTGGACGAATTGAACTCGTCACTCGTCGCCGGCGTGGCAATCGGTGCGATCGGGAGCTTCGGCTTGGGATGCTGCAACACGGGTTCGCCGGTGGGGGCATCGTTGTGCAGCGCGCCCATGAGCGGCCAGCCTTCGCGCCACGCGACGGGTTGCAAATGCACCACGCGACCATAGACACCCACGTCCTGAAAGTGCATGAACCACCAGTCCCCGTTCGCCGTGTCCACGAGCGCGCCCTGATGCGGACCATTGATCGGCGTGCGGCCTTGCTGCAAAACAATCTTGTCCTCGTACGGGCCGAAAATGTTTCGCGAGCGCAACACGACTTGCCAGCCCGTTGCCACTCCGCCCGCCGGCGCGAGAATGTAATACCAGCCGTCACGCTTCAGAAACTTCGGCCCTTCCATCGTGTGATGCCGTTCGGGTTCGTGGAAAACAATCCGGCCTTCGCCGAGCAAGCGCGTTCCGTCGAGTGACATCGGCGCGACGCGCAACTTGTGTTTGATGCCGGAACGCGAGTGCGCGTAGGCGTGGGCAAGATAAGCGTTGCCGTCGTCGTCCCAGAGCGGACACGGATCAATCAACCCTTTGCCCGCCTGCACCAGATGCGGTTCGCTCCACGTGCCGCGAGGATCAGTTGCCGTCGTGACGTAAAGGCCTTCGTCCGGCGCGGGAAAGAAAATCCAGAACTTGCCGGCGTGAAAACGGATGGACGGCGCCCAGACGCCGCAGCCGGGTTGAACCTCGTTGTAGCGTTCGCCCGGAACATTTTTCAGCGCGTGATTCACGAGCGTCCAGTTCACGAGATCGCGCGAGTGCAGAATCGGCAGGCCGGGCGTGCAGTTGAAGGACGACGCCGTCATCCAGAAATCATCGCCGTGACGGACAACATCTGGGTCGGAATAGTCCGCGCAGAGAATCGGATTGCGATACGTGCCGTCGCCCTGATCGGGCGTCCACGGATAGACGCAACGCGACGCCGTGTCCGCGCCGGTCGAGGATTTGGTGGTCGGGTTCACGATCTTATCTTCACGGGTTTGATCACCGGCACGCCGACGTGGAAGATGGCCCAAGCCACGACATACGCGCAACCGCAGATCATCATGATCGTGCCATAGGTGCGGTAGTCCGTGTGATAAGCCGCGCCGAGTTCGGCCTTGCGCCGCCAGATTTCATTGCTCGCGAACCAGAAGAACGCCGTCGAAACCACACCCGCCAACATGCCGCCAAATCCGACGACCGACGCGACGGCGCGCTTCGGGAAAATGTCCGCCACGGCGGAATACATCGTGGCCGACCAGCCTTGGTGCGCCGCCGCCGCCAGCGCGAAAAGCCCCGCCGCGAGCCATTTGTTCGCGAGGTGCGGCGTGGCGACGACGGGCAGCGTGCAGAGCGCGCAGAAAAATGCGGCGGTCTTGCGCGCGCGATTCACGGACCAGTTGCGTTTCAAAAACCACGCGCTGAGTCCGCCCCCAAACACACTGCCGAGCGCCGCGCCCACCCCGACCAGCGCCACGAGCGGACCGAACTTGGACATGCTGAGTTGATATTGGTCCGCGAAAAACCCCGGCAGCCAGAAGCCGTAAAACCACCAGACCGGCCCGACCAGCACACACGTGCCGTAATAGGCCCAGGCCTCGCGATAGCCAAGGAGCTTCGTCCATGGAATTTTTCCCTCCGCCGTTTCCGCGACTCCACTGTGGATGTGCGCCAGTTCCGCCGTTGAGACGCGGCGCGATTTTTCCGGCGGGTGATACAGCCAGAGCCAGAGCGCAAGCC
>SCTL01000014.1 GCA_004297495.1 Verrucomicrobiota bacterium | reverse complement strand
GCCTCATCCTCACCGCGCGCCTCGACGCCGCCGATCCCAAGGCCGGCCTCGGCTACGAACTGGATTCCATCGCGGCGGTCGTCATCGGGGGCACGTCGTTGAGCGGCGGGCGCGGCTCGATCCTCGGCACGGTGCTCGGCTGCCTCATCATCGGCGTGCTGAACAACGGCCTCGTGCTGCTGGAAGTCTCGCCTTTCTGGCAGCAAGTCATCAAAGGCTTCGTCATCCTCGCCGCCGTGGCGATGGACAAGCTGGGCGCGAAGAAGGAATAAATTTACAGGAGGGGATTTTTTAACAGGAGTTAACGGCTTGTCGCGCCGAAATCAGATGAAGGAGGAAGGGGAAAAGACAAACGCAGTTTTACAGGAGCTAACGGAGGAAACGGAGCTAATTGCCAGAAGAATTATCGGCCTCGATAGAGATGTCTGCTGAATCGGAGGAACTGCCGCCAGTTATTTGCCGGCGAAGCCACTCCTCATATTCCTGAACCTGATTCAAATCTTCGATGGAAAGTGAGATGCCAGACGAAGAATGAGCAACGCAAGTGCGCTTTTGATTTAAATCTTCCATCCATTGAGTTCCCTTTTCCTTGCCGACACCCTTCTTCCCGTAAGCAAAAATCTCTCTTTGCCAAAAGTGCATGACAGGCTCTAGGGATGAAATCACTTCCCACGGTAATTCGATGGGTTGCGAATCCGATCGAGCCGTTCGACTTCAAGTTTGTCCAGAACCACCTGTCGCCGCCTTTGCTTGAGGGCGTCCCCGATAGTTCGAGGAAACGACCAGAACTGTTTCGCCAGTTGGATGAAAGTCAGGTAAATGAGTTTCAGTGTGTGCATTTGGAAAAAGATGGGTTCTCGCTCAGCCTTCCACACATCGTAGCAATCGGCCGAGGGTTCGCATGGGAGAGGTCGCCGCCGCCGGCGGGACGGGCATGCCCAAGCCTGAATCCACAGTGCGAAGATCTGGATCGGTTCATCATGATTTGTTTTTTGCGATTGTCCGGCCTGTGTCCCGCCGGTAGATCGGCTTTACAAACGCGTCAGCTCGGAAACCGCTCGGCCCTTCCCACAGTTCAAATCCTTGGTGCTCATTCGCAACGACATCACCTCGACTCACCAATTCATTCGATTTCAAAAGCCGAAAGTGGTCTGGAGCGCCTTCTTCCGTCGTGACTTCTGATCCATCCACTGGCAAAGGTGCTATTGTCGCGGAACTCGCCGTGGCTTCAAAATTCTTCTTCTTGGTTTCCATGTTCAGTTCATCGCATGAGCCACGTTTGGTTTGTTTGAAATGTCCACCGCGATGACGGCTGCGTCTTATTCACGATACCTTGACCTCGACCAGCTGAGGTTTGATTTTCTCGTCCTTGACCAAATGCACAGTGAGCACGCCGTCTTTGAATTCGGCGCTGACCCGGGCTGGGCTGGCATCATCCGGAAGTGAAAAGCTGCGGCCGAAACTTCCGTAGGCGCGTTCGACGCGGTGATACTTTCTGCCCTTCTCCTCCTGCTCGAATTTGCGCTCGCCCATGATTGTGAGCGTGCCTTCCTGCGCGGTGACCTTCACGTCCTCTTTCCGCACTTCCGGCAACTCGGCCTTGATCCGGTATTCTGTTTCGTCTTCGCTAATGTCCACCAGCGGAGACCATTCAGCCACGGCCACGGGTTCAATCTGGCCCTCAGGCCTGTGAACTGGTGACCGGTTGATGAGATTTGTCCGCCCGTGTTGCAGGGCTTCCATTTCTCTTAACTGATTCCAACGTGCCAGTACATTCATAAATTTATTCCTGGTTGGCGGGTTTGATTTCGGGTCGTTGCGCCGGCTCGCCGACGGTTCGAGCGGCGACGGTAATTAACGTGGCTGTTCCGGTTGGCGCAAGAGTGGGTAAAGGCGACGAGGGCCAATCCCGCGGAATGGTCCACGACGGGGAACTGTTCTCCACCTGTGCCGGGTCGAACACCTCGCCGAGCACCTGCAAGTTTACAATCTGCTGCGGCACCAGGCCTAGGACATGAGAACCCGAGTTGCTCGCGTAATCCCAGAGCCAGTAGCGATTGAGCCCGTCCTGATTCTCGCTGCCCGGACCGTAATCCATCGGCGCACAGACCCGATCCAACACTCCGCTGTCGGCTTTGGAATAAAATCGCACGCAAACCTTCTTCTTCTCGTGGATGGCTTCGATGAAACTTTGATGGTTCGGTATCATAGTGTTGGGTCGTCGCCCGCTGCGATTGACGCTGCCGGCACCGATTGAACACGACCTTCAGGCCCGCTTTGGATTCACAACCAGCAAAACAATCCCGCCAACGAGCGCGAGTGCTCCGACGACCGGCGGAATGAAGTGGCTGTCAGTGGTCTCAATGTGCAGGCCGAGGAATTCGACTGGCTTGCCCGGCGTTTTGAACGTGATGCCCGAGTAAGCCAACACCACAACTCCGAGGGCGATGAGGACTACTGCGACGACGGTTTTTGTATTCATTGCGAATCTCCAGATTGATGGCTTTGGTTTAAGGTTTCCTAAATCGGTCGCTTGCGACCGGAAATGAGGTTGACGAGAACCATGATGACGGCAATCACGAGCAGGATGTGGATGAACGAACCAATCGTGTACCCGGTCACCAGACCGAGTAGCCACAACACGATCAGGACAAGCGCGATCTTGTATAACATAAATTTTGTCCTTCAGTTTGTTTGCGTCACGGTGGGCCGGCGCGCTTTCGCGCCGGCCGGCAATGACATCCGGTTTAGTCTTTGGCGACTGGCACGGCGATGCTCATGTTGTTGATCACGTTGTTCACGCCGTTGATATCGTTGATGAGCTTGGTGACGAGGCTCTTCTCGGCGTCGTTCTTGGCGATGCCGCTGACCGTGACGACGCCCTCGGTCGTCGAGACCTTCGTCTTCAAGGCGCTGGTCGAGCGATGCGACACCAAGGACGATTTGACCTGGGCCGTGATCGAGGCGTCATCAATCTTCTCGCCGATGGTCTCGCTCGGCTGGGCGGGAGTCTTGGCAATGGTCATTTCGTTCTTCACACTTTTGACGCCTTCGACGTCCTGGGCGTATTCGGTGGTCAGTTCCTTTTGTGCCAGACTGGAGGCTTCGCCGCTCAGGACGACGACGCCGTCCGTCACGTTCACGTCCGTCTTGGTGGCGCGCACGTTGCGATGGAACAACAGCGCGGTTTTCACTTTCGTGCCGAGCCAGCCATCCGAATGTTCGGCCGGACTTTCCGCTTTGACCTTCAACTGATTGTCCACGCTCTTGACGCCGGGCAGATCCGCCACGGTGTTTTCGGCCAGGGATTTGTGGGAATCCTCCGCAACCGTTCCGGTCAAAATGACGGCCCCATTCTTGGATTCGGTTTTGATCGAGTCGTCTTTGAGGTAGGTCTTGAACACGTAGGATTTTTTGGCGGAGGACTCGATACGGTCGTCCGTCTCGGAGGCGCGCAGCGGAGTGCTGGCAACAAACAGAGCGCTCGTGACTGCGAGGAGCGCGAGCGGATAGATTCTTTTCATTGGGCTTTTATCTTTCGGTTGTACGGCTTTTGGTTTTATCACGAGCAGCACGGTACGGTGTCCACGGGCCATTACCTAGTTGGGGATACCCCCCGGGGTGCATGGCCGTTGTGGTCGTCTAAAAACTGATTCAGCCCAAGGATGTCCACTGCCTGTAACGTTGGAAACCTGCGCATGGGCATCGGCAGTCCGAGCGAGAGGGGTAATTTCAAAAACCGCGCACGTTGAGTTCCCCAAGAATCTCACGCGCGGCATAGACCAGCAACACGCCGCACGGAAATGCACGACGCGGTTGAAACCAGGCAGATCGCTCAAAATCTCCGACGCAAACGCATCACCGCCATGCCGGGCTTTAGTCGCAAAAACCCCCGTTGGGGGAATCCCCCAGTAGCGTCCGCAAGGTCTTTGC
>SCTL01000122.1 GCA_004297495.1 Verrucomicrobiota bacterium | reverse complement strand
GCTGGCGGCTCTCGTCGCGATTTTGGGTTTTCTTTTCCGCGAACGGTTCGTCGGAGACAGCTACGACGCCTTGCACAGCTTCACTGGCCAACCCTCCGGCGCGCTCTCGAATTCTCCCGTCGTCATCGTCTATCTCGATTTGAATTCATTCGCGGCGTTGCAACATGACCCGGCGCGACCGTGGCCGAGGGAATTGCACGCCCGGCTGCTGCGCCAACTGACGGCGGACGGCGCGAAGGCCGTCGTGTTCGACATCGTCTTTTCCGGCGCGGGCGCTGATCCCGTGACCGACAGTGAATTGGCTCAAGCCATCCGCGAAAGTGGCCGCACCATTCTCGCCGGCGAAGCCAGTGGCAAGATCAGTCACCAGACTGGCGACGAAAACGTCTGGCTGCGCGCGTCCAAAGTGGTGCCGCCGCTCGCGTGGTTCGCCACCAACGCCGTCGCCTGGGGCATCGCTTCGCACATGATTGATGACGATTACGTCGTGCGAAATTATCTGGCTGGTGGATTTGGCGCGGAACAACAAGGCTCGCTCACTTGGGCGACGGCGAATTGGTTGCGCCTGCCAGTCACGCAGTCGCCGGATGCGATGCGCCGCGCCAACGCGGCGAGCCTCCGCTACTACGGCCCGCCCACCACCATCCCGCACGTGAGCTACGCGCAGGCGCTCGCGCCCGACGGCACGCCGCCGGATTTCTTCCGCGACAAGATCGTGTTCATTGGCGCGCGGCCCATCACCGGTTTGTTTCAGGAGCGCAAAGATGAATTCCGCAGCCCGTTCCACTCGTGGGCGAACCGCGAATTGTTCATGCCCGGCGTCGAGGTTCACGCCACGGAATTTCTGAATCTCCTGCGCGGCGATGGATTAAATCGCCTGTCTGCCTCGGTTGAATCATTCCTGTTGTTGACGGTCGCCGTGTTATTCGGTTGCGGTTTGATCTGGTTGCGGCCATTGCCGGCCACGGTGGCGGCGTTCGCAGGCGTGGCCGGAGTCGCCGGTCTGGCACTGGTCGGTTTTGGACGAGGAATCTATGCGCCGTGGCTCGTCGTGGCCGGGGTGCAGATTCCCGTCGCCCTGTTCGGCTCGTGGCTGTATCAATTTCAAAACTGGTTTTTCGTCCGCCGCCATCTCGAAGCAGCCAAGCGCAGCGCCGACGCGCGCATTCGCGAGCAGGCCGCGCTCATTGACAAGGCGCACGACGCGATTCTGGTTCAGGACCTGGGCGGCAAGGTGCTCTACGCGAATCCGAGTGCGGAAAAACTTTTCGGCTGGTCGCTCGCTGAGTTTCAGCAAGACGGGGTGACGGAAGAAATGTTCTCCGCCGAGTCCGCCGCCGTCATCACGGCGCGTGCCGCTGCTTTGACCAGCGGCGAGTGGAGCGGCGAATTGAAGCAACGCACGCGTTCGGGGCGGATCGTCGTCGTGGACAGCCGCTGGACGTTGATCCGCGACGACGACGGCGCACCGAAGGCGTTGCTGTTGATCGGCAATGACGTGACCGAGAAGAAGGAACTCGAAGCGCAGTTTCTTCGCACCCAACGCATGAACACCATCGGCACGCTCGCCGGCGGCATCGCACACGATTTGAACAACGCGCTCGCGCCAATTCTGATGGGCGTGCAATTGCTCCGCCGCAAATCCACCGACACCGAAGCGAAGAATCTGCTCGGACTCATGGAGACCAACACGCTGCGCGGCGCGGACATGGTGCGGCAGGTCCTGCTGTTCGCCCGCGGTCGCGGCGGTGAACTGGAGCGGCTCGAACTGGCCCCGCTCGTGAAGGAGTTGGAGAAACTTGTTCGCGAAACTTTTCCCAAGAATATTTCGGTCGAAAGTTTTTTGCCGAAAGACCTCTGGCCGGTGCGCGGGAATCCCACGCAGCTTCATCAAGTCCTGCTCAACCTTTGCGTGAACGCGCGCGACGCGATGCCGGAAGGCGGAAAACTTTCCTTCGTCGCCGATAACGTCGAATTGACCGAGGCTGAAGCCGGAACAATCCCGGCGGGCGCGCCTGGCGAGTTTGTTTCCCTGCTGGTCTCCGATAGCGGCACCGGGATGCCGCCGGAAGTGCTGGCAAAAATTTTCGAGCCCTTCTTCACGACCAAAGGCGAGGGGCGTGGCACCGGCATCGGCCTGGCCACCGTGATGCGCCTCGTAAAAAGTCACGGCGGCTTTCTGCGAGTTGAGAGCGAACCAGGACAGGGAACTTCGTTTGAGATTTTTCTGCCGCGCGCCGTGACGCTCGCGCCCGTGGCTCAATCAACGCGCGCCGTCGAGTTGCCGCGTGGGCGCGGCGAGTTGATTCTGGTCGCCGATGACGAGCGGGCCATCCGTGAGTTGTTGGTCAGCGAATTGGGTTCGTTCGGCTATCGCGTGCTGGCGGCCCAAGACGGAGCGGAGGCGGTTCAATTATTCCGGGAACACGCCGGTGAAGTGCGGCTCTTACTCACGGATGGCGAAATGCCCGTGCTCGATGGCCCGCGCGCCATTGCGGAGATTCGCTCGCTGCGGGCGGACTTGCCGGTGGTCCTCGCCAGCGGCGAAGCGGATGACGGTGAAGCATCCGACAGACACGGCATCGCGCGGTTGCGAAAACCTTTTTCGCTGGACGAGGTTCTGAAACTAATCCGCGAAAAACTGGA
>SCTL01000121.1 GCA_004297495.1 Verrucomicrobiota bacterium | reverse complement strand
AATTGCTGCTGGCCCAACGCGAATTCGCGCGCTTCACCACGGCGCCGGTGATTGCTTTTCCGGGCAACCACGAAACTTACGGCTCGGAGGGCGACGACGCGGTGTTGTTCAACTCCATCTTCACCGACACACCGGCCTACGGAAAATTCGAGGTCATGGGACTGAAGGCGTTTTATCTCTTCGGTCACGAATCGGGCACGCTCGACCCGCCGCAGGCCGCGTGGCTGCGCGGCGAAATCAGCCAGCTCGCGCCGACTGATCGCGTCGCTGTGTTCGTCCATCAACCACCCATGGGCGGAGTGGCCGTGGAACGCGGCATCAAACCGGTGCTGCTGCAGGCGCTGGGAAACTGGCAGGTGCCCGTCACCGTTTATGCGGGACACGCGCACGCGCGCGGAGCGGGCACGTATGCGCTCCGGCAGACGCAGTTGCACCAGTTCACGGTGGCGTCGGCTTCGCCACGGCTTTCGCCTTCGCCGGATGGTTGGAGTCCCACGGCGGCGGGCTTTCTCATCGTTTGCATTCGCAACGGCGAGATTGCCGCGAACATTTTTTGCTCGCTGACCAACGCCACCTATTACCCACTGGAACCGCCTGCCGACGCGGAAGCCCCGCGATTCCTGTTCGACAACGTGCCGCACCCGTTGTTGCTGTTGGAGGAAGGCGAGTATGACCGAAGCCATTACGCGGAACGCTGCAAGTCTGATTTCTCGCACGACGCCGGCACCGATACCGGGAACTGGTGGTCCTACATTGACCGCTGGAGTGTGCGAGTGCCGCTGCAGGATTACGGCGGCAACGCCACGCATGTGCTCGTGGCCAGCCCGAGCGCCACGCCGGATTCCACCAACGTCGCGGACACCAGCCTTCGCGGAATCCAGTTTCACTTTTTCGACGACGCTTCCAATCTGATTCCGGCGCGCATCGCGTGGTGCACCAACCAGGTGGCGTGGATTCCCATTCCGCCGGACTTGCAAACGAATCAATCCCTCCGACTCGAAGCCACCAACACTCACGGCGCCGAATTTCATCTGGGCGCGTGGGGACTTGCCAGCGCGCGTCCCGATCCGGTTCTCGTCCAACCTCGATTCACCGACTTCCACGTCCGCACCAACGGTGCCCGACTGCTCCGGCTGCTGGCCACGCCGCGTGTGCCTTGTTGCATTGAATCCTCCCCCGACTTCGTTCACTGGCAAAGCAACCAGATTCTTCCCAATCCCAGCGGCGTCATCCAGTGGCAGGACTCGTCGCCTCTGGGCGGCACGAACCGTTTCTACCGGGCCTTCCAACCTTTGCCGTGAGGCTGGAAGAAATTTTCACAATTGGAGAATCGAACCGGCCGTTATTTCTTCGCCGCGTTCTCGACGACGAGGTAACGCGTTCCTCCGAATCCACCGCTCTTGCTCCACACGCGCAGCAACACACCATCCTTGCCGGCTTTCGATGCCAGTTCGCGCAACTGCTCCGCCGTGCGCACGGGTGAACGTTCCACTTCCAGAATCACGTCGCCCTCGCGCAAGCCGGCATCCGCCGCGGGCGAGTCTTCATCGAGTTTCGTGACCAGCACGCCGCGTACGTTGGCCGGAATGTCCAACTGCTGCCGCAGGTTGGCGTCCAGATCACTCAGTTCGATGCCCTCGAAAACGCTGGCGGCTTTCTTGTCACCCGTGTTTTCGCCCTCAGCCACCCCGCCGAGTTCCTCCGGCAACCGCCCGAGCGTCGCCGTCAATTCCTTCGCGCGCCCATCGCGAATCACCTTGAGATTCACTTTCGTTTTCGGTGGTGTCTGCGCGATCATCAGGCGCAAGTGCCGCGAGTCGGCGACTTTTTTGCCGTCCAGTTCCGTAATCACATCGCCCTCTTTGAGGCCGGCTTCAGCGGCGGGTGTTTCCGGACTGACTCCACCCACGAACGCGCCTTCCTCGGTATCGAGTTTGAAACGCTTCGCCAACGCCGGCGTCACGCTTTGAATGCTCACGCCGAGATAGCCGCGAGAAATTTTGCCGTCTGAAACCAGACGTTCCATGACCGAGCGCGCGAGATTGATCGGCACGGCAAAACCCACGCCCGATGAACCGCCGCTGCGACTCACGATGGACTGATTGATGCCCACCAATCGTCCCTCGACATCCACCAACGCCCCGCCGGAATTGCCGGGATTGATCGGCGCATCCGTTTGCAGAAAATCCTCGAAGCCATGCTCACCCAAAATGCCCGAGCCGCGCCCCACCGCGCTGACGATGCCTTGGCTCACGCTCTGACCGACTCCGAAGGGATTCCCCACCGCCAGGACAAAGTCGCCCACTTCCACTTGATCACTATCCGCGAGCGTCATGGCGGGAAGTTTTTTCGCGTCCACCTTGATCACGGCCACGTCCGTCTGCGGATCGCGCCCGATCACGCGCGCTTCGTATTTGGTCTTGCCGTCCGCCAGCACGACTTTGATTTCATCCGCGCCTTCCACCACGTGATTGTTGGTGAGGATGTAACCGTCCTCGCTCACGATCACCCCCGAGCCGAGGCTGTGTTCATTGTGCGTTTGCGGACGTCCGCCATCGCCAAAGGGATTGCCGAAGAAGCGCCGGAACATGGGATCATCGAAGAACTGATAGCCAAACGGCTGCACTGTCACCTTGCGCGTGGAATAAATGTTCACCACGCACGGCGCGACTTTTTTCACGATGCCCGAAAAACTGGCCGGCAGCCGCGCGGTGCGATCCACCGGCCGGTCCGCGAGGGAAAGTTTGGGTGGCGTGGCCGCTTCCTTCGCCAGCGAAGTGCCGCCCGCCACCGTCAGCGCGAGGGCCGCAAGCAGACTCACAACGCTCGCGGCTCGCGTCCAAGTTTTCAAAGTTCGTTTCATGACGCCTTTCAAATTTAGTTCGCGGGCGGGGGGAATTCTCACAAGTACCCTCGAATCCGCGGGGAGGTTTGCAGCCGGGAGTCGGTGATGCAGTGCCGACTCCCGGCCGGAAAAGTCTTCTCGGCACACCCGAGTGCGGGGGCCGGACTTCTCAACTCATTGGGTGAGACACAACGCGCGTCGCGACG
>SCTL01000120.1 GCA_004297495.1 Verrucomicrobiota bacterium | reverse complement strand
TGCCTCCGCCAGCCGCCAACGCGCCGACGCTCTGCGCGCTGCTGGGATCGCTCACGCCGTTGGTCGTGAGCAAAGTCACGAGCAGATTCGTCGTGTTGCCGGTGCCGATGTTCTTGAGCGTGAAGTTGACCGTCACAGTTTCGCCCGGATCAATCGCTCCGTTGCCGGGAGCACAGCCTTCGACCAGCAACCCCGCGGAATCCACGACGACCTGCGGCGTTGGGATGCCGGGGACGATGGTGAAATTCGCCGCGTTGACGGCAAAGAAAATATTGCCCGAGCCTTGGACCTTGATGCGCGCCGAGCTGGAGTTGAGAAGCGGCAGCGTCACCGTTTGCGCGCCGTCGTTCGATGTGTTCGCGGCGAGAAGAATCGGGAAAGTTTGTCCGCCGTCGGTCGAGAGATAGATGTCCACGTTCGCCGTGTTGATGGGCGACGCGGTCGTGCCCGCCACGTTCCACGTCACGAGAGTTGAGTTCGAAAACGTGCCGCCGCTGGCGTGAGAAGTCACCGCGAACGGACCCGCGCTGGACACCACCGTGACCTGCGTGTCCGCCGTGTTCACGCCGCCGCCTCCGGCGCGATTGTCTCGCGCAGTGACACGGAAGCTCATCGTGCGGCTCGTGGTCGGCAGCATTTCCCCGAGCGTCGTCGCGTTGTTCAGAATGTCGGACAGTTTTGGAAACGTGCGCGAAACGCTCGTCGTGGGATTGAAGGAACGGAACAACGGACTGCTGCCGTTGTCCGGCGTCGTGAGCGTGATGGATGCGCCGAGATCGCGCTCCTCCCAGCAGTAAGTGAGCGCGTCGCCGTTGGGATCGCTGCCGCTCGCGGCGAGAACAAACGGTGTGTCGCTGGGAATCGTGTAACTCGGACCAGCGCTCACCGTCGGCGCGCTGTTTCCCGTGGACGTGATCACGGCACAACCGTTGCCTGCGCCGCCGGTGGTGTAGTTCAGGATTTCGTCGAAGCTGATCGAATGAAAATACGGATCGCTGTGCGGCTGCAAATCGTCAGCGCCGCAAATGCCCGCGTAAGCCATGATCGTCGAACCGCTGCCCGGCTCGTAAGCCGTCGAAGCATTTCGATTTCCCCCGCCGCAGCTGCTCGTGCTGCTGTTGAAGGTGTGATTCGCGCCAAACTGATGCCCCATCTCGTGCGCCACGTAATCAATGTAAAACGCATCGCCCGTCGGCGCGCTCAATCCGGTTTCGCCTTGCGCCTTGCGCGTGTTGCTGCACACGCACCCGAGAACCGCAAGACCGCCACCCGCCGTGCTGAAGACATGGCCAATGTCGTAATTCCCGCTGCCGATGATCGAATCAATCGTGCTCTGATTTTGCGAAAGCAGCGACGTCGCGTTGTTATTGGAGAACGGATCGGTCGAACCGTTCGTGTAGATCAGCAAATCCTCATTCGCCACGAGCACCATACGGATGGCGACTTCCGTTTCATAAACACCGACGACACGATTGACCGCCGTCACCACCGCCGCCATTCCCGCCGCCAGCGTGCCGCCTTGGAACTGCGTGTATTCGCCCGTGGCCGAAACGGCGAGCCGATACGTCCGCAAGTTACCGCCGGATCGCGCCAAGTCCGCAGGCATCGCACTGTTCAAGGCCACCGACTGGCCGGCGGGCGTGAAACACTCGAACTCGTTCGCCGCGCGACGGTAATCGTGCTTGTAGTAACTCGCGTAAACGCTGCGATCACGCAGATGCGGATCAATGTAAACCGCGCCGTGCGGCGAAAGCACTTGCGCGTGAAAGCCAGCGGGCGTCAAATCAAGTCGCACGCTCGCACTCGGATCATCGATGCCCTGCCCCACGTAGGTTTTGATCTCGGGAAACTTCGCCGCCAACTCGGGGGCCATAACTGGCGATTCAACGATGCGGAATTTTTGATCCGTTCCATCCGGCATCGCGAGCGTGATCACGCTCTGCAACGACGCTGGCAGGTGGGCTGATTCGTTCGGGGCGCCGGCCAGTTGACTTTTCATGGCCGCGTGGTCGAGCGCGACGGCGCGGAATTTTTGCGGGCTGACCCAGAAATCTTGCGCTGGGCGATTTTGATTCGGGCGCAGGACGTTCTGCCTCGGATTTCCGGCGCGGGAGTTTTGGGCGGGAGCGACCGAAAGGAACGACGCCGTCAAAAGCGCCAGGATTATCGAGAGCCGCATGCGATACCTCATGGCAACACCTGGACGCGATAGAAGCTAACCTCCGCACTTTGGAGCTCGTTGGCGAACGATTCCGGGCCACTCGCCATCACCGCGCTGCCGACACCCGTCCAATTCGTGCTGTCCACGTCGGAATTTTTTTGCAATTGATAGCCAAGCCCGCTGATCGAACTCCATGTCACGGTCACGGTGTTGTTCGTCAGGATGATCGAGCCGATCACGGGCCGCGAAAGCACGGTCACGATAAAATTTTTCTGATCGCTTAACGGCGGCGTGCCGTCGTCGGTGGCAACCACGGTGATATGGTTGGTGGTGTTCACATCCGCATCGCCGGTTTGCCACGCGAAGACGCCGTTGGCCGCACCAACGGTTGCCCCAGCCGGCGCGCCGCTGAGCAGACTGAACGCAATCGTGTTGGTCGGCACGTCTGGGTCGGTCGCCGAGTTCGTGAAGGTGATCAAACTGCCGGCGTGGATCGTTCGATTCGGAATCGCGGCGAGCGAAGGCGGCGTGTTTGAGGCCAGCACGACCACCGTGAAATTTTGCGTTGCGCTCAAGCTCGGCACGCCGTTGTCCGTGACCACCACGCTGAACAGATTCGTGCCCGGCGCGTCAACGCCCGTCGTCTGCCAGGTGAGCAAGCCGCTGGTCGAACTGATGACCGCGTTACTCGGTCCGTTCGCGAGACTGAAAGTCAAAGTGTTGGTCGGAAGATCAGAATCCGTCGCCGTGTTTGTCACTGTAAGCAATGCGCCTGCGAGTAGAGTTTGATCAAAAATGGGCGACAACACCGGCGCGCTGTTGGTTTCGAGCACCACGATCGTGAAAGTCTGTGTCGCGCTCAGGCTGGGCGAGCCGTTGTCCATGACGATCACTTTAATGAAGTTCGTGCCTGGCCCGTCCGCTTCCGTTGTCTGCCACGAGAAAACTCCACTGCTCGCACCAATCACCGCATTGCTCGGCGCATTCGCAAGACTGTAGGTCAGCGTGTCGGCAGGAACGTCCGCATCCGTCGCCACGTTGGTGAAGGAAAGCAGCGTGCCTTCGGCGATTTCCAGATCAGCAATGGGAGGCAGGACCGGCGCGCTGTTCGTTTCTAGAACGATCACTGAGAAAGTTTGCGTCGCGCTCAGGCTCGGCACGCCGTTGTCCGAGACAATTACTTTGATGAAGTTCGTGCCTGGTCCATCAGCTTCCGTCGTTTGCCACGAGAATACGCCGCTGCTCGCACCAATCACCGCATTGCTTGGCGCATTCTCAAGACTGTAAGTCAGCGTGTTTGCCGGAAGGTCCGCGTCCGTCGCCACGTTGGTGAAGGAAAGCAACGCGCCTTCGACGAGGGTCTGATCGGCAATCGGGTTGAGCACTGGCGCACTATTTGTCTCCAGCACTACGACCATGAAAGTTTGCGTCGTGCTCAGACTGGGCACGCCGTTGTCCGTCACAATCACGCTGATGTGATTCGTTCCCGGCCCGTCAGCTTCCGTCGTTTGCCACGTGAATGCCCCACTGCTCGCGTTGATCACCGCGTTGCTGGACGCGTTCGCAAGACTGTAAGTCAGCGTGTTGCCCGGAAGATCGGTGTCCGTTGCCGAGTTCGTGAAGGAGAGCAACGAGCCTTCGATGATTTCCAGATCAGCAATGGGAGGCAAGACCGGCGCGCTATTCGTCTCCAGGACCACGACCATGAAAGTTTGCGTCGCGCTCAGGCTCGGCAAGCCATTGTCCGTGACGATAACGCTGATCAAGTTCGTACCCGGGCCATCCGCTTCCGTCGTTTGCCAGGAGAAGACGCCACTGCTCGCGTTGATCACCGCATTGCTCGGCGCGTTCGCGAGACTGAAGGTCAATGTGTTCGCGGGAATATCCGCATCGCTGGCGGAATTGGTAAAAGTCAGCAGCGCGCCTTCGATTAGGGTTACCGGGCTGATCGGCGTCAAAGTTGGCGTCGAGTTCACTTCGTTGACAATGACGGTGAACGAATTGGTGGAGCTGAGCGCCGGGGAACCGTTGTCCGTCACGCGCACCGTGATCAAGTTCGTACCCGGACCCTGCGCCTCCGCCGGAAGCCAGGAAAACACACCGCTCAAAGGATTGACCGTGGCATTCGTCGGCGCACCGGGGTCAAGGCTGAAGGTCAACGAGTCGCCGTTGGTATCGCTGGCAGAGTTGGTAAACGTGAGGGTCTGACCTTCGTTCACGGATTGATTACTAATCGCGGCAAGGACGGGCGGAAGGTTGGTGGAGACCACGGCGGCTGCAATCGTGAGAATGCCGCCCGCGCTCGTGGCGCCCTGGCCGTCCGGATTCGTGACGGTAACGTTGCGCGCCCCGGTCGCGGCGTTGGTCGCGACACTGAGGTTGAGCGTCACGTTCGTCGGGTTCAGGTAGTTGATGCTGTTCACCGTCACGCCGCCGCCACTCACGGTGGCGGCCAGGCGATTGGAAAAACCAGCGCCAGGATCGAAGAAACCCGTGTCGCCATCGCTTACACCAAGCAACGTGACGTTGAGGTTGGACACTCCGTTCGTGACGGTGGCCGGATTGCAACTCAGCGGAGTTGCCGGCGCGGGCGCGAGCAGCTTGGCGATCTGGACGCCAAAATAATTCGGCGAACTGCAAAATTCCTGGATCGTCCACATCGTCATGTCGTCATCCGGATCGAGACAGGTGTAGGAATAGTCGCCCCAGCGTTCGATGGGATTGCCGGAACTGTCGCGAGGGTTGTAGGCGATGCTGCTCGTTGTGTAGAGAATCGGCGTGCGCATCGTGCCGGCGGGATCGTTGACCAGCCGACCGCAAGTGCCCGCGTTCGCGAATTCGTTAGCGCCCGCGACACTGAAGCCCATCGCCACGTGGCCTTGACCGGAAACCATCGCCGAGCCCATCCAGTAACACTCATTGGTCGTCGTGTTGCTCGGGGATGATTGAAACAGAGTTCCCGATTGCACGACGTCCGGCGTCTGACCGGTGGCGATGCCGTCCAGTTCATACCAGCGCACGCCCATGCGTGTGTCCGTGCCCGAAGGTGAACCCGTGTTGTCCACCGCGAGATTTTCCGTCGTCCACAAGCGCCCATTGCGAATGTGCGCGGCCATCAGGCGATAATCGAGGCCGTCGAGATTTCCGGCCGAACCGCCGGTGTTGCCAAGGTGCGGGACGTTAATCGTCGCACCGTTGATGACCGGCAAAGTGATCGTGACGTTCCCGGAAATAGAAGGCGTGCCACCGGGAGTGCTAATGCGGCGGAGTGTCAACCGGCCATAGAACAGGCTGTTCACGCCGATGAGATAACCTTCGGTGGCGTTCGGGTCGAAGTTATCCACGCCATGCGGAGTGTACGGTCCGCCGCTGTGGCCGTTGGGGATGAGATTACGAAACGCCGTCACCACGATCGGTCCACCGCTGAGCAGGGAACTCTTCCGCACCACGAACGCGGTCGTGTTTTGAAATGAACCGGCCGAACTGAA
>SCTL01000119.1 GCA_004297495.1 Verrucomicrobiota bacterium | reverse complement strand
GGGGGCCGATGTCGTCGCTGTCATTGCGAAATTGCGGCAACAGGCGGCCACGGCGCACATTCCCATCATTGCCTTCGGGGCCGATTTGACGGCGGAGGGTTTGGAT
This sequence comes from Verrucomicrobiota bacterium, assembly GCA_004297495.1. Classification (GTDB taxonomy): domain Bacteria; phylum Verrucomicrobiota; class Verrucomicrobiia; order Limisphaerales; family JADLHS01; genus SCTL01. The sequence goes on along the minus strand of SCTL01000119.1, from coordinate 18,331 downwards.
TCCGTGCGGGGCGCAGGCGCGACATTGGTGGCGGACGCAGCGGGTATTCAAGCCCAGTTGCCGCAGCTTTTGGAGGCGGCTTTGCGCGTGGAATGATGGCGGGCCAAGCCATCGCGAGAGTTCACAGAAGCCGCGCGAAAGCTTTCCTGAACTAACTCTTGACGGTTTGGAATACTGTTTCTAGTGTCTCGGGGAGTCACGGATTTACCCAGTTCACGTTGTTGCCGTCGTGAGAGCAGGAAGTTTCGCGCCGCCTCAACCAAAAAACCAGCAGACCGTGGCCGATTCAGGAGAGCATTATGGCCAGTGGCAAAGTGAAGTGGTTCGACAATAAAAAGGGGTTTGGATTCATTGCCCAGGAATCCGGTCAGGACATTTTCGTTCATTACTCTTCCATCACCGGTGGCGGATTCAAAACTTTGGAAGAGGGCGAGGAAGTCTCCTTCGACGTGATCGCGGGCGAAAAAGGTCTCAAAGCCCAAAACGTCCACCGCGTACACGCGGAATAACGCAACGGTGTCGTTTCACCAAACGGCGGTTGCAGTTTCAAGGAACTGCCGCCAAAGTACGCCATGTCCGTTCGCACGAGCGAGGCGGTTCGCAGCCTCTACATTCACGTCCCCTTCTGCGCGCAGAAATGCGTGTACTGCGCCTTTTATTCCGAGGCATCGAACGGCGAACTCGTGAACCGTTACGTCGCGGCCTTGGTCCGTGAACTGGAATTGGTCGCGAGCGAACTCAAGCCACGCACGGTATTCTTCGGCGGCGGCACGCCCTCGTTGCTGAATCTGCGCCAATGGGAAACCGTCCTCCGCGCCATGGAGCGGCTCGATTTGCTCGGCGCATCGGAATGGACCGTGGAGTGCAACCCCGCGACGGTCTCGCTGGACAAAGCGAAACTGCTGCGCGATTTCGGCGTGAACCGCATTTCCATGGGCGTGCAATCCTTCGACGCCGCACTGCTCGAACGCTTGGGCCGCATTCATTCGCGCGAAATGGTTTTCAATTCCTTCGACACGCTGCGCCGGGCCGGGTTCGACAACGTGAATCTCGATCTGATGTTCGCCATTCCCGGCCAGACGCGCGAGGTCTGGCGCGAAACGTTGCGGGAAGCGCTTGCACTCCAGAGCGAACACTTGTCGAGCTACGAAGTCATCTACGAGGAAGACACGGCGCTCTACGCGCAACTTCAAGCGGGCGAATTTGAGGTGGACGAAGACCTCGCCTGCGCGATGTATGAGGATTTGGTTGAAGCCGCGACTGCCGCCGGCCTGCATCAGTATGAAGTCGCCAACTTCGCGCGCGACCTGACTCTCAACTCTCAACGCTCAACTCTCAACTTCCCGTCCCGCGCCTGCCAGCACAACGTGAACTATTGGCGCGGCGGAGAATTTCACGGGCTGGGACCCAGCGCCACCGGTTATGTGCGCGGCGTGCGGACGAAGAACTGGGCCAACACGCAACTCTATTGCGAGCAGTTGGAGAAAGGCGTGCGCGCGATTGAATCGAGCGAAGCACTCCCGCCGCTCAAACGCGCGGGAGAAATCGCCGCGTTCGGATTGCGCATGAACGCGGGCTGGCCGTTCGAACAATTCGAGAAAATCACCGGACACGATTTGCGCCGCGAATGGGCGGGCGACATGAACCGGTGCGTTGAGTCAGGCTGGGGCAGACTTTTGCCCGGCCAGTTTCAACTGACGCGGGAAGGGTTGCGCTTCGCGGACGCGGCGGCAGAGCTGTTCCTTCGTTGAAGCGATCTGCGCTTCTCGTCAGGTCGGATTTGATTTCGCCACCAAATATTGCCACCCGAGAAGACCCGTCACCAGCGAGATGCCGGCGCAGACGAAATACGGCAGGCTAGGATGCGCCTGGAAAAAAATGCCCGCGAACATCGGGCCGGCGATGCGCGCCAGGCTTCCGGCGCCTTGCGCGATGCCGATGGTGGCACCTTGCTCGTGCGCGGAAGTGAGATTGGAGAGCAATCCGAACAGCGGCGGGCGCGTCAGGCCTGAGCCAATCGCCAGCAGCGCCAACACACCGAGCAGCGCCCACCATGCGCCGCCGTGGTTGCTGAAGAGCAATCGCCAGGACAACTCGCCGTGTTGATGGATGTCGCCGTGCACGAGCGGCATCAGCGCCAGACTTGCGCCGGTCACAAACAAACTGCCGGCGATCAATTTTCTTTCGCCGAATTTTTTTACCAACTTGCCGATGGGGCCGCCTTGCACGAACGCGCCCACGATGCCGCAATACATGAACAAAGTTCCGGCGAGATGCCGCGCGATGTGCAGGTCGCCATCGCTCTGCAAATCGAGACCGAAATTTCGAGAGATGATCAAGCCCAACGTCAATTCGAAGCAGGTGAAACAAAACGTCGCGAGAAAAAATATCACCACGAGCAAGCCGACGGTGGGTTGCTGAAGCGTGTGCCGCCATTGCGCAAACCGCGCCCGGCGCGCGACGTGTTCCGCCGCGGGCGTCCAGCTTTCCGGCAGGATGAAGAAGGCCAGAATGAGATTCAGCGCGCACAACGCAGCGGCGCTCCAACCCGGCCCGCCTTCCCCGAACCAGTCCGCGCTCCGCCCGCCAATCCACGGGCCGAAAATAAAACCCAACCCAAACGCCATGCCGATCAAACCCATTCGTTTGGACCGATGTTCGGGCGGCGTGATGTCCGCGATATAAGCCTGCGCCACCGTGATATTGGCGCCACAGATGCCGGCGAACACGCGCGAGGCAATGATCATCCAGAGCGCCGTCGCGCCCGTGAGCCGGGTCGCCAGCGCAAACCAGGCATAGGCCACCACCGAACCGGCGATGCTGATGAGCAGCACCGGTCGCCGCCCCATCCGGTCGGATAAATGTCCCCACCACGGTGCGAAGATGAATTGCATCGCCGAGAACGAAGCCATCAGCAACCCGAGTTCAAAACCGTTCGCGTGATAGCTCTTCGCGTAAAGCGGAAGCTGCGGCAGCACGATCCCGAATCCGATCAGGTCAATGAACACCGTGAGAAAGATGACGAGCACGGAGGGTCTTCTCATGCGACGAGAGTGCCCGACTTGGTTTTGCGTTGCGACCGCGAAGCATTTTGCATCGGCGGAGTCTAGGAGGCGCGGGCGGGTCGTCAAGTTGTGAGACAGACTTCTATTTTTGAGACAAGGTTGTGAGGGCGTAAAATCTTCGATGAGCGTGAAGTGAAGTTTTTAGGACTGGCCCCGGGATTTGGCTCCTAACTTGCGAACGAAGCGAGGCATGGGTATTCGCCGAACAAATGGAACTGTCGCTTTGGACTCCGCTCCCGGCACCGCCGTGACGGAAAAATCCCGCGCCGTCGCGCGGCCAAATCCGAAAACCGTGGAAGCGCACGTCGCGCAAGTGGCGGCGAGCAAACAAGCCAAAATCACCGACAAGCGCAAACGCCTCTTGCTGGTGGAAGATCACGCCGTCGTGCGTTTCGGTATCGCCCAACTTATCAATCGCCAAACCGATCTGGTTGTTTGCGGCGAGGAAGAGGATGCTTCGCGTGCGCTCGGGGCCATCACCACGCTCCAACCCGATCTCGTCATTGCCGATATTTCGCTCAAGGACAGCAGCGGTTTGGAATTGATGCGCAACATCAAGGCGCAGTTCCCGCACATGCCCATTCTCGTCGTGAGTGTTCACGATGAATCCATTTACGCGGAGATTGCTTTTCGCGCCGGCGCGCTCGGATACCTGATGAAACAAGAGGCGTTGGATAAAATCCTGGTCGCCATTCGCCGCGTGTTGGAAGGCAACATTTACGTGAGCGATTCCCTCGCCGCGCGCATGTTGCAACAGCAGATTCGCGGGCAGACCGACGTCTCCGAATCCCCGGTGAAGGCGTTGAGCGACCGGGAGTTTGAAGTCTTCCAATTGATCGGCCAATGGAAAAAGACCAAGGAGATCGCCACGGAACTTCATCTCAGCGTCAAGACGGTTGAGTACTATCGCGAGCAGATAAAACGCAAACTCAACCTCCGTGATGCATCCGAGCTGACTCAGCACGCCACCGCGTGGGTTCAGCGCGGCGCGACGCTCTAAGCCACTTTCCCCCGGGTTCGAGCCATTCCGCCCCAAGTCCTTTGCCGGACGAGGGTTTTACATTCTTTCTTTACCCCGCAGTTTCGTTCTCCCCTAATTGTGCCCCGGGTCAAACCCCGGGTCGCGAATCGGGCCTGTGCCCGGGGGAACGAACGTGGTGTGCCCCGATTGGTTGATAAGCCGTGCGAGCGGTATCGTGGCGTCGTGACAGTTGGAAATATGAATACCTGGAATGTGATGCAAACCAAGTTTCGCCTGCGTCGTCTCGCGGCCCTGGCGCTAACCGCGCTTGCGTGCTTGAGTTTGATCGCCGAATCACGTGCCGCTTCGTTCACTCTGCAAGGCCAGTCTCGCGGCGACACCAACTGGCTCAACGGCAATCTCCAGAACTGGCGCGAGCTCGATTACATTCCGTGTCGCGTCGCGATCACCGGTGGACCGTTGAACAACCAACTCATCCGGATTGATTTTCCGCACTTGATCGGCACCACGCCCGGTTTTCAAAATCTGGATAAGTTCACGCCGTCGAGCAACGCGCTGATCACTTCCGGCCCCACGCTCGTGATGTCGCCCAGCGGCGTGTGGTCCTACACCTTCACCGTCACCGTGCTCAACAGCAGCCCGGCGGAAATTCAATTTCGCGCCCGCCTGGCCGCCGGCTCGCACCTCAACACGGGCAGCTCGCTCGCGTTGAGTGGTTCGCCGACGAGCATGGGCACACTCCAGATTCACAAACCCGCACCCGGCCCCGGCGCACCCGATCTGGCCATCACCAAAATCGGTCCCGCAACCGCGCTCCAGGGCAGCACCATTTCTTACGTGCTCTCCTACACCAACCGCACCGGCACTCAGACCGCCGTCGGCGCGCAGATCAGTGACATCCTTCCAGGCGGACTTACGGTGGATACCAACAGTCTTTCCACAAACGCCGACCTCGTTGGCAACACGATTTTCTGGGACCTGCCCACCCTGCCCGGCTTTGCCAATGGTCAGGTCACTTTTCAGGCGCAAGTCTCGCCCACCGCCACGCCCGGCAGCGTCATCACCAACTTCTGCCAGATTCTCAGTTCGGAAGACGACGCGGATTTCAGCAACAACACCTCCACTTGGTTGACGACCATTCTCTCGGGCTGCGTGCCGCCGGGCATTCAAACCAATCCCGCTTCCCTCGTGCGCTGCGCGGGAGATTCCGCCTCGTTCTCCGCTGCCGCCAGTGGTACCGCGCCGCTCAGTTATCAATGGCGCAAAAACGGTGGCAACATTGCCGGAGCAAACGCAGCGACCTACACGATTCCCAGCGTCACCCCTGCCGACGCAGCCTCGTATGACGTGGTAGTCACGAATGCGTGCGGTACGGCGACTTCATCTGCCGCCACGCTCTCGCTGAATTCGCCGACTACAGCCACCTCACTCACGAGCAAGACCAACTGTCCCGGCGGCACCGTAACTTTCTCCACCACCGCTGGCGGCACTGGCCCGTTCAGTTACGCGTGGTTCAAGGACGGCAACGCGCTGCCGACGCCGACGAACAACACCCTCACGCTCAATCCCGTGACACTCGGCGATGCCGGTCTTTACAGTGTCGTCGTGAGCGGCCTCTGCAACAGCGTGACCAACAGCGCCACGCTCACGGTCACGCCCCAGCCCGTCATCAACTGTGTTGCCGGCAAAACGGTCGAGTGCGGCGCGGCTTGGAACTTCGATGCTCCTTCGTTCAGCGGCGGCGCGCTCTCCATTCTCTCGACCATTACCAACGCCGCCTGCGGCAACACCTTCAGCGCCACCCGCACCTGGCAGGTCACCGACGCTTGCGGCAACTCGGCCCAATGCAGCCAGACAGTCGCCGTGGCTGATACCACCGCGCCCGTGATTACCTGCGCTGCCGGCAAATCCGTCGAAGCCGGGAGCTCGTTCGGCTTTGACGCGCCGACTGCCACGGATACTTGCGGCACGAACAGCATCAGCATCGTCTCGACCGTGACCAACGCCGCCGGTTGCAGCTACAGCGTGACCCGCATCTGGCGCGCAACTGACGCGTGCGGCAACAGCGCAACTTGCGCGCAAACGATCAGTGTCGTGGACACGACGGCGCCGACAATCACCTGCGCAGCGAACAAAAATGTGGAAGCGGGCGCAGCCTTCAACTTTGATGCGCCGAGCGCGACCGACATCGGGAGCACGAACAGCATCACCATCGTCTCGACGGTCACGAACGCCGCCGGTTGCAGTTACTCGGCAACTCGCACGTGGAGCGCGACGGATGCGTGTGGTAATTCTGCGACGTGCAGTCAGGTGATCTCGGTCGTGGACACGACGGCGCCGACGATCACTTGCGCGGCGAACAAGAACGTGGAAGCGGGCGCAGCCTTCAACTTTGACGTGCCCACCGCAACCGACATCGGCGGCACCAACAGCATCAGCATCGTCTCGACTGTGACCAACGCCGCGGGTTGCGGCTACAGCGTCACTCGCACGTGGCGCGCAACGGATGCGTGCGGCAACAGCGCCACCTGCACGCAAACGATCAGCGTCGTGGACACGACGGCACCAACGATCACTTGTGCAGCCAACAAGAATGTGGAAGCGGGCGCGGCCTTCAACTTTGACACGCCGAGCGCGACCGACATCGGCGGCACCAACAGCATCAGCATCGTCTCGACGGTCACAAACGCGGCGGGTTGCAGTTACAGCGTCACTCGCACCTGGCGCGCAACTGACGCCTGCGGCAACAGCGCCACTTGCGCGCAAACGATCAGCGTCGTGGACACGACCGCGCCGACGATCACCTGCGCGACGAACAAGAGCGTGGAAGCGGGCGCGGCCTTCAGCTTCGACGCGCCAACTGCGACCGACATCGGTGGCACGAACACCATCAGCATTGTTTCGACCGTGACCAATACAGTCGGATGCAACTACAATCTGGTGCGCACCTGGCGCGCGACGGATGCCTGCGGCAACAGCGCGACGTGCAGCCAGACCATCAGCGTGGTGGACACGACCGCGCCCGTAATCACCTGCTCATCGAACAAGACGGTTGAATGCGGTTCGGTCTGGACGTTTGACGCGCCGACCGTCACCGGTGGTTCAGTGAGCAGTCTCACCACGGTGACCAACGCCGCTTGCGGCAACACTTTCATCGCCACGCGCACTTACGCCGCCACCGATGCCTGTGGCAATCTCGCCCAATGCTCGCAGACCGTAACCGTGGTGGACACCACGCCGCCGGTGATCACTTGCGCGACGAACAAGACCGTGCTTTTCAACGTGGCCTGGACATTTGATGCGCCGACCGCGACGGATGCCTGCGGCACGAACAGCATCAGCATGGTGAGCACCGTGACAAACTCCGGTTGCGGCGCGAATCTGACGACCACCCGCACGTGGCGCGCGACCGACGCCTGCGGCAATTCTTCCGATTGCAGCCAGACCGTGACCGTGGTGGACACCCGCACGCCGTCGCTCAATTGCGTCGCCAACAAGAGCGTGGAATGCGGCACCGCCTGGACGTTCGATGTTCCGGGCGTGACCGATGGCGCGATCACGAATTTCACCACGCTCACCAATGCTGCCTGCGGCAACACCTTCACCGCCACGCGCACCTGGACGGCGGCGGACGTTTGCGGTCACACAGCCCAATGCAGCCAGACAGTCGCTGTGATTGACACGACCGCGCCGGTGATCAATTGCGCCTCCAACAAAAATGTCGAAGCCGGCGCCGCGTTTGGTTTCAACCAACCGACTGCCACGGATCTCTGCGGCACAAACAGCATCAGCATCGTCTCGACGGTCACGAACGCCGCCGGTTGCAGTTACTCGGTGACTCGCACGTGGCGCGCGACCGACGCTTGCGGCAACAGCGCCACCTGCGCACAAACGATCAGCGTCGTGGACACGACGGCGCCGACGATCACCTGCGCCGCCAACAAAAACGTGGAAGCGGGCGCAGCGTTCAGCTTCGATGCCCCGACGGCGACGGATATTGGCGGGACCAATTCAATCAGCATCGTTTCCACATTGACCAACACAGCAGGTTGCAGTTACTCGGTGACTCGCACCTGGCGCGCGACCGACGCTTGCGGCAACAGCGCCACCTGCGCGCAAACGATCAGCGTGGTGGATACCACGGCGCCGACGATCACCTGCGCGGCGAACAAGAACGTGGAAGCGGGCGCAGCGTTCAGCTTCGACGCCCCGACGGCGACTGACATTGGCGGAACCAATTCCATCAGCATCATCTCAACGGTCACTAACGCCGCCGGTTGCAGTTACTCGGTGACTCGCACGTGGCGCGCGACTGACGCTTGTGGCAACAGCGCGACTTGCACTCAGACCATCAGTGTCGTGGACACGACGGCGCCGACAATCACCTGCGCCGCCAACAAAAATGTGGAAGCCGGCGCAGCGTTCAGCTTCGACGCCCCGACAGCGACTGACATCGCCGGCACGAACACCATCAGCGTCATCTCGACGGTCACTAACGCCGCCGGTTGTAGTTACAATGTCACCCGCACCTGGCAGGCCATGGACGCTTGCGGTAATTCTGCGACGTGCAGTCAAGTGATCTCGGTCTTGGACACGACTGCGCCCACGATTACTTGCAGCGCGGACAAGAACGTGGAAGCCGGTGCAGCGTTCAGCTTCGACGCACCGACGGCGACCGACATCGCCGGCACGAACAGCATCAGCATCGTTTCCACGCTGACCAACACGGCGGGTTGCAGCTACTCGGTCACCCGCACCTGGCGCGCGACCGACGCGTGCGGCAACAGCGCCACGTGCAGCCAGAGAATCACCGTGACGGATTTCACGGCGCCGACCGTGACCATCGTGATACCCACGAACACCTCGGTTTATCTCGCGCCCGCCAATGTGCCGGTCGTGGCGAATGTGTTTGATGCGAGCCAGAGCGTCAGCAACGTGGATTTCTTCCTCGGCACAAACAAAATCGCGACGGTCAGCGGCAGCGGATCGTTCGGGTTGACGCTGTCCAATCTGACGGCGGGCTCTTACACGTTGCACGCGTCGGCGGTGGACGCCTGCGGCAATGTGGGCGTGTCCACGCAGGTGACGTTCAGCGTGATCGCCAGTGCGCCGTTGACCATCGTCAGTGCGCTGGCCTGGGATCCGCAAACGGACTTGTTCAAGGAAACGGTGCGCGTGTTCAATCCCACGGGGTCGGAGTTCAACGCCGTGCGCGTCAACATCCAGAATCTTTCCGCCAACACGATTGTCTGGAACAAGTCCGGCACCAACGGAGCGGGCGTGCCGTACGTGCAATCGAACAATCGCGTGTCCCCGGGCGGCTTCGTGGACCTGGTGATCGAGTATTACAACTCGTTCCGCCTCACGCCGACGCGGACGCTGACGGCGGAATTGGTCAACCCGACGGACGGCGGCGGCGCGGCGGTGAGCGGGCTGCCGGCGCATCTGAATCGCGGCGTGATGCTGCCGAACCGAACGTTCCTGCTTGAGTTCAATTCGGTGAGCAACGCCACCTATTACGTGCAATACTCGACCGACCTGAAAAACTGGAAGACGGTGCAACCTGCCATCACCGGCACCGGCTCGATCCTCCAGTGGATTGACAACGGCCAGCCCAAGACCGATAGCGCGCCGAGCGCCACCGCGATGCGGTTCTATCAGTTGATCGTGCTGCCTTAAATCTCAACGCCAACCAACATGACATCCCGGTCCAAAAAAATCTCGGTGGCGGTGGCGATCGTCTTTGCGGCGTTCCTGCTGTGGTGGGGATTGAAACCCGAGCCGAAACCGGCGCCGCCGGTCGAAGTGAAGGCCGCACCGGTCGAAGCGCCCAAGCCCGTCGCGCCCGCGCCCGTGGAAACGCCGAAACCGGTTGAACCTGCGCCCGTCGTCGAGCCGCCCAAACCCGCGGAGCAACCGAAGCCTCCGGTGGTCGAGCCGCCGCCGCGACCCGCGCCCGAACCAGTGAAGGAAGTTCCTCCGCCGGCACCCGCGCCCGCGCCGGTGAAAGAAACTCCACCGCCAGCCCCCGCGCCCGTCGTGGTGCCGGAAGCCTCGTTGCAGGTGGAAAAGAAACCGGAACCGAAACTGAACAAAGTCTTCGCGTCCTATCGTCTCGGCCTGAATCTCACGGCGGATTTCCGCAAGCTGGGCGGCTTCTCGCGGCTGCACGATCCGGGACCGGACACCGGTTCGACCGAGGAGCGTTTCTACGACAACGGTTACAACCGGGTGGATTCCTCGACGAACAATTTCGGCTACACGCGGTACTGGGGTTACAGCAGCGGCACGGTTTCCAACAACCAGATCGTCATGGAAGTTTCCACGTCGCCGACGAACGGCATCTCGCCAGGCAACGACGCCGGCCTCAATCACGGTTTCGAGATCGGCTACAGCCGGGAGTTTTTGCGTCGCGAAAAATATCGCGCCGGCCTGGACACGGCGTTCGGCTTCACCACGCTCGAGGTGGATGACACGCGCACGTTGCAGAACGTGGTGAATCGCGTGGTGGACGTTTTTCAAGTGCCGAACCAGGTCTTCGTCGTGCCGCCGCCGCCCTACAACGGCAGCTACGACACTCCGGGCCCGGTGATCGGCTCAAACCCGCTCGAAGATCCGAGCGCGCGCCGCGTCGTCATTGCCCAGGCCGCCACCATCACCGGCCGCCGGCAGCTCAACGCCAACATTTTCATGATCCGCGTCGGACCGTATCTCGAAATCCCGTTGGACAAGGAAGAAAAATACGCCTTCACGCTCAACGGCGGCTTGAACCTCGTCATCGGCGACCTTGATTTCCGCTACACGGAAACCGTGGACATTGCCGGCGCCGGCTCCATCGTCGGCCCCGGCTCGCAATCCCGCGCGGCGCGCGGCGCGCAGACGGATTTTCTCGTGGGCGCTTACGTGGGCGGGCAGTTCTCCTACGCGATTGACGAGAACTGGGGCGTGTTCGCCGGAGCGCAATTTCAGACGGCGGGTCGCGCCGTCAACAGCAAGGGCGGCAAGGAAGCCGTGCTCGACATGGGCCAGACGGTCGTCGTCCAGGTCGGCGTGTCGTATTCGTTTTAGTTTGGGGAACTATGGAGCAAAACCGGAATAGCCGCTGAAGGCGGCGGTGGGGCGGTGGGGAAGTGTGGGGAGAGCGGAGTCGTAATGTTGTAATTCAAAGTCGTAACAAGGAGGAGGTTTTAACATGAAGAAAGTAATCAAGGTGTTGGTCGTGGACGATCATCCCGTCGTAAGAAAAGGTATCACCGCGTGTCTGGCGCATAACCAGCACATCGGCATCGTGGGCGAATCGGGAGATGGACGCGACGCCGTCCGCAAGATTCGCGAATTGCAACCGGACCTCGTGCTCATGGACATCAACATGCCGCAGATGAACGGACTCGCCGTCACCGAACTGCTCCGGCGCGAAATGCCGCAGGTCAAGGTGCTCATCCTCTCCATGCACAGCAACACGGAATACGTGCTGCGCATCATTCAGGCCGGCGCCAAGGGTTACGTCCTCAAAGACGCGTCCACCGAGGAACTCGTGCGCGCCATCGAGACCGTGGACCGCGGCGAAGCCTACTTCAGTTCGGACGTCGCGCGCGTGGCGTTGAACCAGTTCGTGCGCGGCGGCGGCCAGTCCGATGAACTCTCCGCGCTCACCAACCGCGAGCGGGAAGTGCTCACGCAAATTGCCGAGGGCCTGAGCAACAAGGAAATTGCCAGCGCGCTGGGCGTCGGCGTGCGCACCGTGGAAACCCACCGCGAACGCATCATGCGCAAGCTGGACATCCACAACGTAGCGGGCCTGACCAAGTTCGCCATTTCCAAGGGCCTCGTTTCGGTCAACGGCCTGCACCTGCTCTAAGCCAAAACACATCTTAGCAGCCACCGCACCTGAAGCCGGCGAACCAAGGATCGCCGGCTTCACTTTGTTTCTGGTTGTCGTGCGCATGGCCCGCTGTTGAAAGGAACATTTTGACGTGCTTGGACAAATGTACGATTGCGCCAAAGCGACCATCCCGCTACAAGTGGCGGCCATGAACAAGCATCATCTCCCCGACGAACTCGCCGCCGGCATTTCCCGCCGTCATTTTCTGAAACGCTCCTCGCTCGCCGCCGCTTCCGCCGCCGCGGTGGTGAGTTTTCCGAACGTGCTCCGCGCCCAAAGCAAACTCACGCTCAATGCCGCGATCATTGGCGTGGGCGGACGCGGCCTCGGCGCGGGCAAAAATTTTCTCGAAGCGCTCAAGCACACGGGCGTCGAGGGCAAAATCGTGGCCGTCGCGGACATCTTCCCCGAGCAATCCGCAAAGGCGAAAACGGATTTCGGCCTCACGGATGATCGCGCATTCAGCGGCTTCGACGCTTATCGCAAAGCGCTCGAGGTCCCGGGAGTGAATTACGCCATCCTCGCCGCGCCGCCCGGATTCCGCCCTTCACACTTCAAGGCGTGCGTTGCCGCCGGCAAACATATCTTCACGGAAAAACCGGTGGCCGTGGACGGGCCGGGTTGCGCCGTGATGTACGCCGCTGCCGAGGAAGCGAAGAAAAAGAATCTGAAAATCGTGGCCGGCACCCAGCGGCGTCATTCCGCGGCTTACATTGAAACCGTCAAACGCATTCAAGACGGCGCCATCGGCGACGTGCTTTCTCTGCGCGCCTACTGGGTCAACGGCGGTCCGATCTGGCATCGCGGCGAGAAGGGCACGACCGAACTCGAGGTGCAAATCCGCAATTGGTATCATTACATCTGGCTCTGCGGCGATCACCACGTCGAGCAGCACATCCACAACATTGACGTCTGCAACTGGATCATGGGCGGCCCGCCCGTGAAAGCCTGGGGCATGGGCGCGCGCCAGGTGCTCGGCAGCAAGAGCGGCGAAATCTGGGACAACTTCGCTGTGGAATACGAATACGCCAACGGCGTGCGCATGCACAGCTACTGCGGCCAGATCAAACGCGAATGGCACTCCGTCAGCGAGGCGGTGCAAGGCTCGAAAGGCACGAGCAATCCCGCCGGCGCGATTCAAGTCAAAGGCGGCGAGGACTGGCGATTCGCCGGCAAAGGCCTTGATCCGTACGTGCAAGAGCACATTGATCTCATCCACGCCATCGCCAACGACACGCCGGTCAACGAAGGCAAACAAGTCACCGACACCACACTCACCGCCATCATGGGTCGCGAGGCGGCATACAGCGGACAACTCGTGGATTGGGATTCGATGCTCAACTCCAAATACAAATATGGCCCCGACGCGATGTACGCCGAATCCGCAACGATGCAATGGGGACCGCATCGTCGCCTGAAATCCCCCGTGCCGAACGAGCACGACATCTTCGCCGACAAACCGCTCGTGGCGGAAGTGTGACGCGCGAACACTTGCTGTCGCTGCCTGCGTTGGTGTATTTGTGAAACGTGGCCCAACGCACGCGCGCGTGGCGGAATGGCAGACGCGCCAGACTTAGGATCTGGTACCGTAAGGTTTAGAGGTTCAAGTCCTCTCGCGCGCACCAATTTCGATATTAAGTCGGAAGCGGCTTTCCCACGTTGATTCCGTGTTTCAAACAATACGCACCGTTGCCCACGTACTTCGTCGCCCAGTATTTCAGTTCGCCGCGTTCCTGCTTCGTCAGGGCGCGCACCACTTTCGCCGGCGCGCCGAGCACGAGTGAGCCGGGCGGAATTTTCATCCCTTGCTTCACGAGTGCCTTCGCGCCGATGAGCGATTGCGCGCCCACGACCGCGCCGTCGAGAATCACCGCGCCCATGCCCACCAGCACTTCATCGCCGATTTTGCACGCGTGAACGATGGCCGAATGGCCGACCGTGACATAGTTGCCGAGGATGCACGGAAAATCATCCGCGAGATGCAGCACCGCGTTGTCCTGAATGTTCGAGTGATGACCGACGACGATCCGGTTGATGTCGCCGCGCAAGACGGCGTTGTACCACACGCTCGAATGATCGCCGAGTTTCACATCGCCGAGCACGGCGGCGCTGCTGGCGAGATAAACATTTTTCCCGAGCCTCGGCTGCTTGCGCAGAAACCGGTCGAGTTGTTTTTCAAGTTTGCCCATGCACTCGTTAAACCCGATTTGCTCCCGCTTGGAAATAAAAAAACCCGCAGCCTTGCGACTGCGGGTTGTTACCCATTCCCCCAAATTACCGGCAACGCTCGTAGCTCCGACCGTAATGATGCCCGTGACGATAACCGTAACCCACGCTCACATACGCACGCGGCGCGCAATACGCGGGCGCGCGATACACGACCACCGGCGACTGCACATAAACCACACGCGTCACGGGCGCGGGCGCATACACGACCGTCGTGCGCGGCGCGCAATACGCCGGTGCGCTGTAGCCGTAACTCACCGAGTAATCTGCGCGCGCATCAATTGCGTTCGCGACCACGGCGGCAGCGGCCACGCCCGTCAAAACTTTTCCGACCACGGCCCACTCGCGATCGCCGGCTTTCGCGGTTTGCAGCCCGGCTACGGAGAGCGCCACTATCATTGCTGCGAGAATCAGTTTTTTCATATTTGGCCTTTCGTTTTCCAAACTTGCAAGTGAGACGGGGGTGGGAGCATTTTATTCACGCAGCGAAACCGGCAAGCCAGTCAAAGACTTATGACGAATCCGACGGGCCACAAGGAAGGCGCGCGCAAGCGCCGCTTGCCGAGGTCGTTCAAGGACCTCACGCCATCGAATCATTTCAGTCCCGCGCTTTTTTTTCGTGAACTGGTGTGGAAAGCGTTACGTACTCCGCGCACCGGCTTTCACAAGCGGCCCGAATTCCCAAAACTTTCGCACGGGCAAGTCGCCATCACGTGGATTGGCCACGCGTCGTTCCTGATTCAATTCACTGACTTGAACGTACTCGTGGACCCGAATTTCGCGAACTGGCTTTTCCTGTTGAAACGCATCAAGCGCTCGGGAATGAAAATCGAAGACCTGCCGCCGATTGATCTCGTGCTGCTCACCCACGCGCACTTCGATCATTTTCACAAACCGACTTTGCGCCGCCTGCCGCATCCGAAAATCGGCGTGATGCCGTGGGGCGTGAGCGATCTGGCGTACGACCTTGGCTTCTCGCGCGTGATCGAACTTGAATGGTGGGAAAGTTTTTCGCGCGGCGAATGGAAGGTCACACTCACGCCCAGCAAACACTGGGGCGCGCGGATGCTGCACGACCATCATCGCGGCTACGGCGGCTTCGTCCTCGAACATCAGGGCCGCACGATTTATCACGCGGGAGACAGCGCCTACTTCAACGGCTTCACCGAGATCGGCAAGCGTCTTGCGCCCGAAATCGCGCTCCTGCCCATCGGCGCGTATCATCCGGATTCGTTCCGGCACGTCCACATGTCGCCCGACGAAGCGGTGAAAGCATTTGTGGATTTGAAATCCAAAAAACTTGTCCCGATGCACTACGGTTCGTTCCGCCTCTCGTTCGAGGAAATGGATGAACCGCCGCGCCGCCTCCGCGCGGCCAGTCACGGCAATGGTCTGGCCAAAGCCGTGCGCATCCTCGAAGAAGGCGTGCCGGAGATTTTTTGAAGCGAATGATTTCTGGGCGCCAGTGAGTTTGCGCATCGAGACTGGCCGCCAACTTGCAACTTGAAACCCGCCACGCGCAGCCAGACAATCCCGCCCGCATGAATCGCATCGTGGAACGCTTCGCGCAGCTCAAGCGCGACGGGAAGAAAGCTTTCGTCGTTTATATCGGCGCGGGCGATCCGAATCTGGACGCCACGCGCCAGCTCGCGCTCGCGTTCGATCAGGCGGGCGTGGACATTCTCGAACTGGGCGTTCCCTTCAGCGATCCGCTCGCGGACGGTCTGGTGAATCAACTCGCGGCCCAACGCGGACTCGAATCTGGCACGACTCCGCCGAAACTCTTGGAAACGATCACGAGCATTCGCAAACAGTCCAGCATTCCCGTTGTCCTCTACATTTACTTCAACCTGATCCACAAAGTCGGGATGGAAAAATTCATCGCCGACGCCGCGCGCGCCGGCGTGGATGGATTGCTCGTGCTCGATTTGCCGCCGGAGGAAAGCGACAACTACGAGGCGCTGATGAGCAAAGCCGGCTTGTGTCACATCTACCTCGTCGCACCGACGACGCCGGAGGATCGCATGGAAAAAATCGTGAAGCGCGGCGCGGGATTCATCTACTACATCTCGCGTGAAGGCGTTACGGGAATGCAAACCCAAGTCGCTTCAAATCTCGCCGAGCAAGTCGCCAAGATTCGCGCCCACACGTCGCTCCCCATTGCCGTCGGTTTCGGAATTTCAAATCCCGAGCAGGCGAAAGCGGTGGCAAAGGAAGCGGATGGCTGCGTCGTCGGCAGCGCGGTCGTGAACCAGATCGCGCAACACGGCAAGTCACCGGAACTGGTCGGCAAACTCAGCGCGTTCGTGAAGTCGTTGGCGGATGCGGTGAAAACAATTTAGAAACCACGGATGAACACGGATCAACACGGATGGGGGAGGAACGCGGGCTTCAGCCCGCTTCGGTTTGAATTGCTCAACCGCGTTCGAGTGCTGAAGCGGGCTGAAGTCCGCGCCCCGCAGTTTCATCCGTGTTCATCCGTGGTTAATACTTTTCGAGCATGAAAACCAAACCCGACAACAAAAACCGATTCGTCATCATCATGGCCGGCGGACGCGGCGAGCGTTTCTGGCCGGTGAGCCGCGAGAAAACACCCAAGCAACTCATCAAGCTGCTCGGCGACAAATCATTTCTCCAGCAAGCCGTCGAGCGCGTCGCGCCGCTCGTGCCGATGAAAAACATCTTCATCATCACGAACGAGGCGCAGGCGGCGGCGGTGCGGAAACAATTGCCCAAGCTGCCCAAGGAAAACGTCGTGGCCGAACCGGTGGGCCGCGACACCTGCGCGGCGGTCACGCTGGGCGCAGCGCTCGTGGGGGCACGTTCGACGACTGGAGTCATGGCTGTGTTGCCGGCGGACCACGTCATTCCCGAGGAGAAAAAGTTTCAGCAGGTTCTCGCGGATGCGTTTGATCTCGCGTCGCGCGGGCAGGCGATTGTGACCATCGGCATCAAGCCGACCGAGCCGAACACGGGCTACGGCTACATCCGCGTGGGCGAGCCGCTGCCGCCGCCGCAGGGCGTGAAAAGTTACAAGACGGTGTTTCATCGCGCGGAGCAGTTCGTGGAGAAGCCAAACTACGACACTGCGCTCGGTTACTTGCAGAGCGGACAGTATCGTTGGAACGCCGGCATGTTCATCTGGAGTTTTGTCACCGTGACGGAGGGCTTGCAGAAACATCAGCCCGAGATGTACGAAGCCTGCCAGCGCTGGTTCAAGGTCGCAACGAACGGACCGAAGCTCGCGAAAGTTCTGGCAAAGGAATATCCTGAGATCAAACGCGTCTCGATTGATTACGCGCTGATGGAGAAGGCGCACAATGTCGTCTGCGCCGACGGCGCTTTCGAGTGGGACGATCTCGGCGCATGGAACGCGCTCGCCCGCCATCTCAAAGCCGACCCCGAGGGCAACTGCGCCGTGGCGGATTTCATCCACGTGGATGCTGCGCGGAACATAATCTACGACGCGCGCAGCAAAGACCGGCGCACACCTATCGCAGTGGTCGGCTTGCGCGACTCGATTCTCGTGCAAACGGATGACGCGGTTTTGCTCGCGCACAAAAGCCAAGCGCAAAAAGTGAAAGAGCTGGTCAAGAAAATGGCCGAGGACGCGAAGCTGAAGAAGCTAATCTAGCCAACGACACATCGAAATGTATCGCAGCCTCAACGCCGACCTGATCGTTCAAACCTGCCGCACCACGAACGAGCGCATCACAGAGCGGTTCGCCGGCTCGGGGTTGAGCAAGGTTTCGGCAGAACTTCTCTCAGTGAGTGAACAAGCCGCCGGACTTTCCAGTTGGCTCGCCAAAGCACATTGGCCATTGCGCACGCTCGCTGGACTCGGAATCGCAACCGTCTTCGTCATCATCGTCGGCGTGGTGATGAACTTGAAGCTTCAGTTAAACATCACCAGCGTGACCGAGTTTCTGCAAGGCTCGGAAGCAGCAATCAATGAAGTCGTGTTCATCGGTATCGCGGCGTTCTTCTTCATCACGCTGGAAACGCGCCTGAAACGCCGGCGTGCGCTGAAAGCCATTCACGAGTTGCGATCCATCGCGCACATCATTGACATGCACCAACTCACCAAAGACCCCGAACGCATCACGAGTGCACCTGTGCCAAGTGACGCAATAGCCAAGCGCCCGCTAAGTCCCGCCGAATTGATCCGCTATCTCG
>SCTL01000118.1 GCA_004297495.1 Verrucomicrobiota bacterium | reverse complement strand
GCATTGTGAGCACGACCGGCGCATCCAATCGCCTCTATTCCGTCGGCGGCGCGCGCACGGTCGGCAACCTCATCAGTTGGGCTGGTCAACCGCTCGTCATCAACGGAGCGAACGACCTCACGCTCAGCGGCTCGATTGATCTCAACAACGGCACGCGCACGCTGGTGATCAGCAACACCGCGGCGACAATTATTTCCGGAATCGTCAGCAATGGCAGCTTGACGATTGTCGGCCCGGGCACGCTCACCTTCAACGGCAGCAGTCTTGGGACAAGCACGACCACCGTGAGCAGCGGCACGCTGGGCGGCACGGGCGCATTCCTCGGCCCGGTGAGTGTTAGTTCTGGCGGCAATCTCGCGCCCGGCAGTTCCATCGGCACACTCGCCATTAGCAACAGCCTCACGCTCGGTGGCACGATGACCGTGGAAGTCAGCCGCAACGGTGTCACGCTCACCAGCGACCGCATCGTCGGGCTCACCAACGTCGCGTTTGGCGGCACGCTCGTGGTCAACAACATCGGCCCCGACCCGCTGCAATTGGATGACACCTTCCCGATCTTCGATCTCGGCGGCACTGGCAGCTTCACCATCTCCGGCACGCCCGGCGGTGGCAATGTCTGGAGTTTCAACTCCGGTACGGGAGCGCTCAAGGTGTCCGCGCCGGGCAGCGGCCCACCGCCGCCGTTGAACTTCACGCAAGGCGTCGGCAACCTGCAATTCTCCTGGACCAATGCCTCCTACAAATTGCAGGCGCAGACCAACAATCTCAACACGGGCATCGTGACCAACAATTCCGCGTGGTTCGATTATCCCGGCGGTGGCAGCAGTCCGGTCAACGCGCCGATTGATCCGAATGCCGGTTGCGTCTTCTTCCGGCTCTCGCCGTAGTTCGCGAACGTTGACCACTCTCCAGCCGGGGCAGGTCGCCCCGGCTTTTCCGTTTTGCGGGCGATGGCATTTCTGGAAATAAAACTGAACTCGCGAGCTCCGGCAGATTGATCCGCACGATTCAATCGAAGGAAGGAACTGCTAATCCGACCACTTCTTCATCGCGGCTTGCACTCGCTGGTAATCCGGAGCCTCGGCGGCGGTCGGCGGCTGGCCGAGATAGCTGACCACCTTGGGCGCTTTCCATTTCCAGCGTTCCGCGTGGCCGTCGGCAAACGAAAAATTGCAACCCTGGTTGTGGCGGTCGGCGGGAACGTCCCACCAATTCTGGGACCAGTACGGCATCTGCACCGGATTGCCAAATTGCGCGTCCAGCATCGAGTCGGGATGCTCGTCAATGAACACAAACAGGTCAGTCGGAGTTGGCCGCACGATCTCGGCCAGTTTTTCCCACGCGGGCAGATGATTGTTCGGTGGCGGCAGATAAGGCAGAACCAGGAACGAGTTATAGCCGTTGACGGACTGGCTCATGTTGTAGCTGCGATTGCGCAGTCGCGAAGTCGGCTGGCCGCCGGCGTCCACCACGGTGGATTTGTCCGCCGGACAATGATAGATCGCCACCGAGGTGTTGTAGCGAAAGAGCAGGCCGCTCTCGATGTCCGTCGTGTTCGTGTCGGTGTTCGCGTGATCGGGACACCACGAAATGTCGCGCGCCAGCGTGCCGCCGCCGATCAACATGACCGAGTTGTTGGGCGCGAGGCGGTCCTGGTTGTCGAGCGCGTAAAGATGCCAGCACGTTTCCAGTTGCTTCAGGTTGCTCAGGCAATTGATGGTGCGCGCCTTGTCCTTGGCCCGGCTGAGCGCCGGCAAGAGCAGCGCCGCGAGGATCGCGATGATGGCAATGACCACCAGCAATTCGATGAGCGTGAAGCCACGCGTGTCGAAGCCGGAGGGGGAATGGTCTCGCATCCTGGTACTCATCGCCTGACGGTGCCGGAACGATACTTCACCTCAATGAATGAGCAACTCCATTAACTCCGTTCCGCGCGTCGTGAGTTCCCACCGGCTGCCGCGCTGGTGCACCAGCTTGCGGCAGGGATTGCGCTGATACTCCGCTTCGTTCACGGAGAGCAATTGAATCTTCGTTTTGCTTTTGATTTCCGAGGCGGCGCGCGGCGTGAGTTCAAAGGGAATGCCGTTGAAGTTCAGCGCCAGTTCGTAGCCGGCCACGCGTTCCTTTTGCGCGAGCGGATTCGCGCGGACCAAAGCCGCGTAACGATGCACCCACGGAAAATCCGTCGCGCGCACCAGCACGCGACAAAGCTCCGTCTGCGTGCGGATGTGGCCGAGCAGATTGAAACTCGCGCCCGCGGTCTTCTGCTCCTGCAACACGCGCATCGGATCGAGGCCGAGCAGGTTTTGTCCGTTCCACATGCCGTGATCGTTGCGCTGGCCGGGCGCGTTTTGCTTGTGCCAGGATTCGAAGCGGTCGTTCACCAGCAGATTCAACTCGAAGTGAACGTGTGCGCGGTCTTTGGAAATCCCCTCACGCGTGTTCGCCGTGTGGCCCATGATGGCAATGGGTTCGCCGGCTTTCACCGGTGCGCCGATGCGCACGCCGTCGCGGATTTCACTCAAGTGACCGTAGAGCGAATAGATTTCAATGCCGTCAATCGTGTGACGCAGGATGATGTAACGCCCGTAATTCGAGAGGCCCGCCTTCGCATTCACGTAGGCGACCGTTCCGTCCGCCGTGGCCAGCACGGGATCGGTCGGTTCGCCGCGCTTGTCGCGTTGCAGGCAGCGGATGTCGAGGCCCTCGTGCATCTGCCAGCCATCGGTCCGCACGCAACCGAAGCCGCCGCTGGCGGGCGGTTTGCCGATGGTGCCGACGAGGAAACGGTCGAGACCATCCTTCTCGAAGATGGCGTGATTGGCGGTGGGTAGATGAAACGTCTCGGCGCGAAGCGGCGCAACTGCGGCAAGGCCCAAAATGAAAGCGGCTGCGAACCTGAATCGTCGCGAGTCGCTGCGCCGACGGGAAAGGTGAGCGGCCCCCTCAATGTTGGTAGGGACGCGTTCCACCGCGTCCCAAATTTTTTTCGTGGAGATGGGGACGCGGTGGAACGCGTCCCTACCGGATTGGCCCGCGAGCGCGGGGAAGACGCCGCGCCTCATTTCTTTTGCTTTTTGGGTTTCTCCTGGTTGCCTTCCTTGATCGCCAGGTTGTTCAACCCGAGCACCAGTTCATCCGCCTCCTCGTGCGAGAGGTCCGGCGAGAAGCTCAACCTGCCATCCGTGATCCGCGCCTTGAACTTCGGCGCCGCCAGCCAGCGATGGTTTTGGCCCTCCACGCCCCAGTCCGCGAAGATGGCGAACCGCTTGCCGGGATTGCTCGCCGTGTAATTTTCCAGCACCCACGTGCCGTGCTGCGTGAGTTGCAAGCCGATGATGAAAGTCCCGTCCGGGTCCGGCAACACGCGCGCGGCGGCGACGTCGTTCTCGAAGAGGAACGGCTCCTTGAGCACGTTGACCATCACGGGATCGGTGCGGCAGATGGGCACGGGCGCGCACAGGCCGCTGGAATCGGGCGCGACCTCCAGATGCACGCGCAGGGCGGCGAGCTGTTCCTGCTTCTTTTTCTCCGGCGAGGCGCAACCGCCGCCGAGCAGCGCCGCCAGCGTCAGGACGGCCAGCCCGAAATAGATGTTGAATCTCCGCGCGCGAATTTCCATAGTGACACCACGAAATCTTAACACGTAACCGAAGTAAAGACTGATATGGGCCGACAATACAATAAAGGAATCAAAGCCAAACGCCGGGTGAGCTATCTCAAACGCAAGAAGGCGGCCATCAAGGCCAAGTTCCCGAAGAAGAAAGCCGCCTGAGCGCGAATTCAATTCAACTTAAAACACCAAAGCCGCCTGCAAAGGCGGCTTTTGGTTTTTGGGCGGGTGAAAGGGACGGTGAAGGGGGCAAGTGATGCGGGGTTTGCAGCCTATCTGCGTGTTAGGCCACGTCGTTGTCATACTCATTTCAGCGGCTTGAGGGTAGGGACGTGACCGCGAACCGCGACCTCACGTTCAATGATGTCTGCAATCTCGCTAAGGCGTGACAGTGCCGCCCGGACTCGCGCGTCCTCGTGATTCACGATCCGCTCCTGCAAATCACGAATCGCACCGTACATAGGAATCGCGTGCTGGCCGGCGACAAACAGTCCGGGCCAAGCGTTCTGGAACTGCACCGCACCAGTCGCAGGCGGCGGAAGCGGAATCTGAAATATGTTTGGGTTGGTTTTCATGAACGCGTGCGAAGTGGCCTAACATCTAGGTCGGCCCAAAGTTTTGCAGCCTATCCCGTTTCACGGCTTCGATTCTAGAACTGCGGCCCGGGTTTGTCGAGCGAGGCTTGCCCCATCCGCGCAGCGGATGAACGTGAATAGCCGCAGGTGAAACCTGCGGTCTGCGATCAAAAACAAATTCGACCCCGCAGGGGTCGCACATTTCTCGACCACCCTTCCGTGGGTTTCACCCACGGCTATTCGTGTTAGGCCGCTTCGCGGCCATAAATTGGGGGGCAGTGTCCAGATGCGGTCAAGTGGCGTGCAGTTCATGGCGCTGCTTCAAATTTTCGAGAACTCTCCGCTCAATCGTGAAAGCGTGCCAACGGAGAAGGGAAGGGACAACCAGTGCGACGGAGAGCGTGGCACACAATACCAACACCGGCTTGCTCTCGAAAATGGGAATGACTAGCGCGAGATAAAGAAACACAACACCCGCCAAACCGAGCGGGCCGGTGATGCGCAATGTCCGAAGCTTCCGATCCAAATCTGAAATCCTTGTTTCAATATTCATAAATGTCTCCGGTGTGAGCACGTTTAACATCTAGGTCGGCCCAAAGGTTTGCGGCCTATCCCGTTTCACGGCTTCGATCCTAAAACTGCGGCCCGGGTTTGTCGAGCGAGGCTTGCCCCATCCGCGCAGCGGATGAACGTGAATAGCCGCAGGTGAAACCTGCGGTCTGCGATCAAAAACAAATTCGACCCCGCAGGGGTCG
>SCTL01000117.1 GCA_004297495.1 Verrucomicrobiota bacterium | reverse complement strand
TCTGGTGAATTGGACCAAGTGGAACGGGCCGCATTTGATCCAGCCGAGCGAGCCGTGGGACGCGACTTACGCGCACAAGCCGTGGGTGTTGAAACACGAGGGCGTGGTGTATCACTACTATTGCGCCGTGGGGAATGAGGGCCGCGTGATTGCCTTGGCGACATCAAAGGATTTGCGGGCGGCGACCGCCGCCCAGGCGCGCTGAGACCGGTCTGCTCCCGGCGTGATGGGCGCGCGGCCGTCCCGGCCGCAGCGCGTTCGCGGGTCGTGGGTCGCGGAAATTTCGAGAGACTGCTTTGCCACCGATCCGCTGCGGGCGGGACGCCCGCGCGCCGATACAATCCGCATACTCGCCAAAATTTGTGATTGGGTGCGCGCGGTTCAACTGCCATCTTCAAGCATCATGACTCCCAACTCATCCGCTTCGTCCAACCCAAAGCGCGGTGCTTCCCGCAACTGTTCGAGCCGATTCACTTGCAGCCTGACCCGGCTGGCGCTGATTCTTTTTGGTTGTGTTTTTGCGATTGGTTCACGCGGCGCATCTTCAACGGCAGAACAAACAATTACCTGGCCCGCTGAATCCCGCGAGACGCGGCCGTGGGCTTATTGGTGGTGGATGGGCAGCGCGGTGGACTCGACGAACATCATCCGCGAACTCACGCGCTATCGCGACGCCGGCATGGGCGGCGTGCATATCATTCCGATCTACGGCGCGGTCGGTTGGGAGGACAAATACATTCCGTATCTCAGTCCGAAATGGATGGAGATGCTCGACGTCACGGTGACGCAAGCGCGCAATCTCGGTCTCGACGTGGACATGACCACAGGCACGGGCTGGTGTTTCGGCGGGCCGCGCGTGACGGATGACGAGGCGAACGCAAGTCTGGTTTGCAAAATATTCAACGTCACGACGGGCGGAAAGCTGGAGGAAAAATTCAATCGCACCAACACGCAAGCACTGGTGGCGTTCGGGGCGGACGGAAAGCATGTTGATCTGACGAAGAAGATTTCTCCCGATGGCTCGGTGAACTGGCTGCCCGCAAGCGGCCCGTGGAAAGTTTATGCCGTCTCGCAAAAGCCTTCGGGCCAGAAAGTGAAACGTCCCGCGCTTGGCGGGGAAGGGCATATGCTCAATCTCTTTTACGGCGAGGCGATGAAGGATTATTTGAAATGGTTCGACGACGCGTTCAAAAACTATCAGGGCCCGAAACCGCGCGCGCAGTATCACGACTCCTACGAATACAAATCCGATTGGTCGCCGGATTTCTTCGCGCAGTTCGAGAAGCGCCGCGGCTACCGATTGCAAGACGAGTTGCCCGCGCTCGTGGGCGATGAGCGTAGCCGCCGACGTGAGGAGGCGGATTCCACCAACGCCGCGCCCGTCCGCCTCGTCACCTCGTCGGCTACGGATGATCGCGCCGCGCGCGTGAAGTGCGATTATCGCGAGACCGCGTCCGACCTGATGGCCGAAGTCACGCTGCCGATGTGGGCCGCGTGGTCAAAGAAGAACGGTTTCCTCACGCGCAACGAGGCGCACGGCTCGCCGGGCAACTGGCTCGATCTCTACGCCGTCGCCGACATGCCGGAGACGGAAATGTTTTACAAGGACCGTAACAAACTGATCTCGAAGTTCGCGTCGTCCGCCGCGCACGTGGCTGGCAAACAACGCGTCACTTGCGAGACGGGCACGTGGCTCAACGAGCATTTCACCGAGACGCTCGCCGACATGAAATATCTGCAGGACGATCTGTTTCTCTCCGGCGTGAACCACATTTTCTATCACGGCACGTGTTACTCGCCGGACGAAGCGGGCTGGCCGGGCTGGCATTTTTACGCGAGCTACGAGATGAATCCGCGCAACTCGGTCTGGCGCGACGTGCCCGCGCTCAACGCCTACGCGTCGCGTTGCCAGGCCGTGCTGCAAGCGGGCCAACCGGACAACGACATCCTGCTCTACTGGCCGGTCCACGATTTCTGGCACGACGCGAGCGGCTCAACCCGCAACCTCACCGTTCACGCGCGCGACTGGTTTGAAGACCAACCCATCGGTCACACCGCCGCGAAACTTTGGGCGCGCGGCTATTCGTTCGATTACGTTTCCGACCGGCAATTGGCCGGTGCCCAGTTCACGAAAGCGGGAGTGAAAGTCGCGGGCGGAACTTATCGCACCATCGTCGTGCCGCCCTGCGAGCACATTCCGGTGGAAACATTCCGCCGCCTGCTCGCGCTGGCGAAGTCCGGCGCGACGGTGATTTTCGCGGACAAACTTCCGAGCGATGTTCCTGGCCTGGGCAAGTTGGAGCAACGGCGAACCGAGTTGAGAAAACTGAAATCCGGGTTGGGCGCGCCCATGCCCGCCGTCACGAACGCGGATTCCTGCGCGAACTACAAACTCGGTCGTGGCTGGGTTTCCGAAGGCGATGTTGAAGTCGCGCTGACTCGTGCCGGCGTGAAACGCGAGGCGATGTTCGACCGGCCCGGCCTCATGTGCATACGTCGCGCCGTCGAAGGTGGGAATTTTTATTTCATCGCCAATCGCGGCGAGACGACGATTGACGACTGGATTCCGCTGGCGCGCCCGGCGACGTCCGTGGTGATTGACGATGCGCTGGCCGGCAAGTCCGGCGTGGGCGATTTGAAGGGCGACGCTACGAACGCGCAGGTGTATCTGCAACTCCAGCCCGGCCAATCGGTGATTCTGCGCACGTTCGCCGATCGCGACATTGACGGGCCGTGGTGGTCTTATTGGCGCACCGCGCAGTCGGACGAGATCACGACGGCCTGGCGCGTGGAGTTTATTTCTGGCGGGCCGGTGCTGCCGACGGAATTTCAAATCAACAAACCGGATTCGTGGACGTCGTTTCCCAACGAGGAGGCGAAAAATTTTGCCGGGACGGCGCGTTACTCGACCACGTTCAACGCGCCGGAAAAAACTTCGCCCCAATGGTTGCTGGACCTCGGCAAGGTCTGCCAGAGCGCGCGGGTGAAATTGAACGGCCAGGACCTCGGCACGTTGATCACGCCGCCGTTCACGGTCGTCGTCAAGAATCTGAAACCGAAAGGCAACCTGCTCGAAGTCGAGGTGACGAATGTTTCCGCCAATCGCATCCGCGATCTCGATCGGCGCGGCGTGAAGTGGAAGAATTATCACGACATCAATTTCGTGAATTTGAATTACCGTCCGTTTGATGCGTCGAACTGGCCGCTCACTGATTCGGGATTGCTCGGGCCGGTGACGTTGACGGCGCTCGTGCCGAGATCGCCGTCGCTGGAAGCTGCACGATGAAACAAAGAGTTTTTAGTTCTCTGACGCCTTCGTTGGATTGTCGGACTGGACAGGAATGGTGTGACGCCCGCCCTCACCCTGACCCTCTCCCCCAGGAGAGGGAACAGCATTTGCGCGTCTTGCTGTCTCGGATGGCGGTTCGGCCAAACCAGCCGCAGGATTTAAGTGGAGACTGCGAACGATTCTCCCTCTCCCTGGGGGAGAGGGCCGGGGTGAGGGCGAGCGTGCCGCAAAAAAGTGACGGTCGCTTCTTCAGAATCCACTTACCGAAAACCCCGGCAAACCGAATTCTTTCATTGGCCGGCCACCTCGTCATGGTCTTGATCGCCACAGTTTTTTCAGGCTGCGCCAGTGGCGACCGGGCCGCCGGTCTGACCGTGAAGCCCGCCGCGAAACCAGTTCCCTTGCGCGACGTATGGATTGACGCCGACACCGGCCATTGCGTCGTGCGACTTTCGCGCGTGCCGGGCGAGAGCCAGAGCCTTTACTTCCATCAAAACGAATTCACCGCGTCGGGTGACAAGCTGGTTTTTGAAAACACCGACACGCGGTTCAACTCCCAGCGGACGCGCGACGACCGGCAGTTCCTGACGAACCGGATTTACGTTTGCGACTTCACCACGAAAAAATCCAAACTGCTCACCGACCACGGCGGCAAGGTGATTCTCGTCATGCCGCAGAGCCGGACGGTTTATCATCAGCGCTCGAACACGCTTTACTCGACCCACCTCGACACCCGCGCGACGAAAACGCTGGCGCAACTCCCGCCGCGCTGGCGCGTCGCGGCCATCAACGCCGACGAAACCCTTGGCGCCGGCTCGTTTCTCGAACCGGACGCGGCGCAGATTGACGTAAGCGGCCCGAAGTCGTCGTGGTTCAACGAGATTTTCGAGGCCGCGCGACCCGGCGGAATTTTTCTCGTAAACCTCCAGACCGGCGCGACGAACGTGATTCATCGCGGCACGAACTGGTTCAATCATTTCCAGTTCTCGCCGACCGATCCGGGGCTGCTGCAATTCTGTCACGAAGGCCCGTGGCACAAACTGGATCGCATCTGGCAAATCCGCACGGATGGCAGCGGACTGCGGCTCATGCACGCGCGCACCGTGACGAACGAGATCGCCGGCCACGAATGGTGGAGTCACGACGGCCAGACCGTCTGGTTCGATTTGCAGATGCCGAAGGGCGAAACTTTTTTCATCGGCGGGGTGGACGTGAAGACGGGAGAAGAAATCCGTTACGAGCTGCAACGCGATTGGTGGTCGGTGCACTACAACAGTTCGTGGGACGGGAAATTGTTCGCCGGCGACGGCGGCGATTCCGGCATGGTAGCGCACGCGCCGGATGGAAAATGGATTTATCTCTTCACGCCGCAGGCGGATGGCAAACTGAAGGCGGAAAGACTGGTGAACATGTCGAAACACGACTACGATCTCGAACCCAACGTCCAGTTCACGCCCGACGGCAAGCGGATCGTCTTCCGCGCCAACTTCGACGGCTCGGCGCAGACGTATGCCGTGGAAGTGGCGCGCGCCGATGTGCGGTCGCTTCACAAACGATGAAGGGAAGCGGGCTGTCAGTCATAGAACGCGGAACACAAATTTCATGCTAATTGGCAAAAGTTGAATGGAGCAATTGGTCGGACATGTGGTTAGATTGGAAGCATAATTCCAAGAGTCATGACGAGATGTTTTGTAAACGCCTTTGCGTCGGCACCCTCAAGGTGAGCAAGTCTGTGCATACTTTTACTTTTCCAAATTCCCAACCCCACCCAACTCCGACATATGAAACGACCCACCAACCTACTGAACAGTATTTGTTACGCGGCGGCGTTGCTCGCCTTGATCGAAACATCTAGTTCGTCATTGCGGGCTCAATCCACCTTTACCAACACCGCCGGCGGTGATTGGAACACAGCGGCGAACTGGAATCCGAACGGAGTTCCGGCAGAAGGCACGAATGCCGTGATTGCCTCGGCTGTGACGGTGAGTTACAGCGCGCCAATGGCGGCATCGAGCGTCGGCACCGTGGTGGCGAGGGCGGCGGGAGTGTTGAATATCGCCGCGAGCGGTTTCAATGTGGACACGAACGGACTCGCCGTGTTGAGCAACCCGGCCATCATGGTCAGCGGCGCGGGAAGCACGGGCTTCTTGAACGTCAATTCCGGCGGCAGAGTTCTGGTCAGCAACACAGTGGCGAGCTCGTTGCCGGCCAACTGGGGAG
>SCTL01000013.1 GCA_004297495.1 Verrucomicrobiota bacterium | reverse complement strand
GTCTTGCAGAAGTCAGTGTTACGACCGATCGCCCGCTCTGTTACGTTCAAACTCAGACATCCATCTATCAACGGCAACGCGCCAACAAACAAACTATGTATATTCGTGCAACCTTGTCCTTCGGCCGGTTACTGACCCTCTCCGTTTTGACTCTTTCTCTGCAAGTCTTCGCCCAGACCGCCGGCGATTTCCGCAGCGTCGCCAGCGGCAACTGGAATGCCGTCGCTACGTGGGAACGTTTTGACGGATCGAGCTGGCAGGCAAATTTCTTCCCCACCAACGCGAATGCCGGAGTGATTACCATCCAAAGCGGTCATGGCGTCACTAACGTTGCTAACGTGACGGCGGATCAAATTGTCGTGGCGGCCGGCGGCACGCTCGCAACCGCCGCCACGTTGACGGTCGCCAATGGCACGGGCGTTGATCTCGATGTGTCCGGCACGTTGGTCGCCTTGGGCGGTTCTTCGACCGTCACGCTGCAATCCGGCACGGAGTTGACCATTCGTACGGGCGGATTGTTCGTTCACAGCGGCACGAGCGGCGCCTGCGTGAACAACACCAGCGCCACGGTGACGTTCGAGAACAACACAAGATTTCTCATGCAGCGCCCCGGCGCGACGGTCCCGACTGCGACGTGGAATTCCGGCTCCACCTGCGAGATCAATTACACGAACGCCAGCACTTCCCGACCAGCCGGCTTGGGGCAAAGCTTCGCCCACTTTTACTACAACAATACCAATCTGCCTTCTGGCGGCACGGACCTGGCCAACACTCTGACCAACGTGGGCGGCAATTTCACCATTAACGCCGGAGTGCTGCCCAACAGTTACGAATTCAAGATGTTCAACAGTTCCGGCAGCGGAAATTCGTTGTATGGCGGAGACATCACCCTCAACGCGGGCCGGCTGAATTGGGCCAGTGCCGGCGGCCCATACGTGTGGACGATCCGCGGCAACTTGCTCATCAATGCCGGGACCACGATGGATGTCTCGGGCTCCGCCAGCAGCTCCTACACCTTCCTGCTCGATAGTGGCGGCGTCCAAACCTACACCTGCGCGGGAGCGAACACGGCGGTGAAGCTCAACTGGACGGTCAACAGCGGCACCACGTTGAGTCTGAACAATGATCTGCCACTCACCTCCTCTGGCCGGACGCTCACCGCCAACGGCACCGTCAATGTGAACGGCAAAACGATCTCGGCCGATCTGCTGGCCGGCAGCGGAACGGTCCGCAACCAAGGCGGCGGCAACGGCAGTCTGGGCCTCGGCGCGGGCGGCGGCAACAACACGTTGGGCGCCACACCCGCATTGCTCGATGGCGCGAGTGGAACGCTCGGTCTGACGAAACTTGGCGCCGGCCTGTTGACCATCACTGCCCCGCAAACCTTCAGCGGCGGGTTGGTCGTTTCCAACGGCATCGTGCTGGTGAACAACACCACGGGCAGCGGCACGGGCGGCGGCGCGGTCACGGTTTACGGCGGAACGCTCGGCGGCACCGGCACAATCAACGGCCCCGTCACCGTCCAAAGCGGGGCCACCCTCGCGGCGGGAGCATCCATTGGCAAGCTGACCATCAACAACAGCCTCACCCTCGCCGGCAATCTCGCCGTGGAAGTGGATACCTCCGCCTCGCCCTCCAACGACCTCGTGGTGGTGACCGGCACACTCACCAACGCCGGCACGGGCACCGTCACCGTCACCAACCTCGGGCCCACACTCAACACCGGGGACAAATTCACGCTCTTCAGCAAGCCGGTGCAAAACGGCGGAGACTTGATCATCAGCGGTGGGGGAGTTTCCTGGATCAATGATCTGGCTACGGATGGCAGTATCACGGTGGCGTCGGCTGGCTGCGGCACCCCAATCCCGTTGAACGTCACGCCAAGCGTCGGCAGCTTCCTATTCTCCTGGACCAACGGACTTTTCAAACTCCAGGCCCAGACCAACAATATTGGCACTGGCATCGTCACCAATGATTCAGCTTGGTTCGACTATCCCGGCGGCGGGAGCAGTCCCGTCACCGTCACGATTGATAGCGGCAACGGTTGCGTGTTCTTCCGGCTCTTGAAGCCGTGTCCTTGAAGGGCGATTGTCTGTCAGTTCCAGCCGGGGCAAATTGCCCCGGCTTTTTGTTTGTTGTCACTCGAAAGTCGGGGGGCGAAATTGGCTCCGCGCCGGGCTAGCCTATGAAGTCAGCTCCACTTCCATCGGCGCGCCTTGGGCAGCGCGCTCGTTCCCGCGTAAACGGCATTTTTGCCGGGCAATTGTTCGATGCGCAGGAGTTGATTGGATCTCGCCAGACGATTCGAGCGACTGAGCGAACCGGTTTTGATCTGGCCGCAGTTCGTCGCCACGGCGATGACGGCAGGATGGAACGGAATGTCTTGGGTTCGACGCATCTTCTCGAGCCTGGCCGGTTACAGGTCGAGGAGATGCACTCTTTTTTTGGACTCGCATTTTCCCTGCGCGCTTGCCAAATGAATGCGCGGCTAATATCACACTGAACAGGAAATGAAATCCAATCACCCAACGCTCACCACCAAACGTCCGGCCTGGACGGCCCTCGCCGCTCACGGCAGGAAACTCAAGGCGGTACATCTCCGGAAACTTTTCGCCGCCGACCCCAAACGCGGCGAGCGCCTGACTGCCGAAGCCGCGGGACTGTTTCTCGATTACTCGAAGAACCGCGTCACCAGCGAAACGCTCAAGCTTCTGGTCAAACTCGCGAACGAATCCGGTCTGCGCGCGCGCATTGACGCCATGTTCAGCGGCGAGAAAATCAACTTCACCGAAAACCGCGCCGTGCTGCACACCGCCCTGCGCGCGCCGCGCGATGCGACCATTCTCGTGGATGGCAAAAATGTCGTGCCCGATGTCCACGCCGTGCTGGATCGGATGACCGACTTCGCCAATCGCGTCCGCAGCGGCGCGTGGCGCGGCCATACCGGCAAACGCATTCGCAACGTCGTCAACATCGGCATCGGCGGCTCCGATCTTGGGCCGGTGATGGCTTACGAGGCGCTGAAACATTACAGTGAGCGCAGCCTGATGTTCCGCTTCGTCTCCAACGTGGACGGCATAGATTTTGTCGAGGCCACGCGCGACCTCGACCCGGCGGAAACGCTCTTCATCGTTTCTTCAAAAACTTTCACCACGCAGGAAACGCTCACCAACGCCGAAAGCGCCCGCGACTGGTTGCTCGCCGGTCTCGGCAGCGACGCGAAGGTCGTAGCCAAACACTTCGTCGCCGTCTCGACCAACGTGGCGAAGGTTTCCGCGTTCGGCATTGATACGGCGAACATGTTCGGCTTCTGGGACTGGGTCGGCGGCCGTTACTCGATGGACTCGGCCATCGGCCTCGCGACGATGCTGGCCATCGGGCCGGAGAATTTTCGCGCGCTGCTCGACGGCTTTCACCGGATGGACGAACATTTCCGCACCGCACCCTTCGAGAAAAATCTTCCGGTGCTCATGGGCCTGCTTTCGGTCTGGAACACCAACTTCCTCGGCGCGGCAACCGTGGCGGTGTTGCCGTACGAAAACTACCTGAAACGATTTCCCGCCTACCTGCAACAGTTGACGATGGAGAGCAACGGCAAGACGACCACGCTCGACGGCAGACGCGTGACTTACCAAACCGGCCCGGTTTATTTCGGCGAGCCGGGCACGAATGGCCAGCACTCGTTCTATCAATTGATTCACCAGGGCACGCGGCTGATTCCCTGCGACTTCATCGCGTTCGCGCACGCGCTCACGCCGATTGGCCGGCATCATGATTTGTTGCTCGCAAATGTCTTCGCCCAAGCCGAGGCGCTGGCCTTCGGCAAAACGCCGACGGAAGTGAAAGCCGAAGGCACGCCCGACTGGCTCGTGCCGCATCGCGTGTTCGAGGGCAACCGTCCGTCCAACACCATCCTCGCCGACCGGCTCACGCCGGAAGTGCTGGGCGCGCTCGTGGCGCTTTACGAGCACATCGTCTTCACTCAAGGCGCGATCTGGAACGTGAATCCATTCGACCAATGGGGCGTGGAACTCGGCAAGGCGCTGGCCCAACGCATCGTTCCCGAACTCGAAAGCCCAACGCCGCCGAAGCTCAAGCATGACAGTTCGACGAACAATCTTATTCGCCGCTATCGCAAACTGAAGACGAAGCCGTGATGGCTTATTGACGCGGTTTGGAAACCGAAAAAGAAAACCCCGGAAGCCAGTCGCCTGACTTCCGGGATTTGAATTTCGTAGCGGCGCGTCGGCAGACCGCCGCCATCTTTTCAGTCTGCGGCGCTCTCCCGAGGCGCCGCTACGACAAATCACCGCCGCGCCTTGGGCAGCGCGCTCGTGCCGGCGTAAACTGCGTTCTTGCCGAGCAACTGCTCGATGCGCAGGAGTTGATTGTA
>SCTL01000116.1 GCA_004297495.1 Verrucomicrobiota bacterium | reverse complement strand
TGTTCGGAATAATTTTTCGCCTGCGGCAGCGCCTTGAAGAGCACGTACGGATTCAGCGCGAGCGGATTGTAACGTTTGTCGGCGGGCAGGCGGTCGGCGGGGATGCGCTCCAACTGTTCTTTGAAGCGGTTGTAATCCCGCGTGTCCTTGACCAGACCTTCGCGCAACATTTCCTTGAGCAACAGCAGCGCGCGAATCTTGCCGATGAGACCGTAGAGCAGGCCGATGGTGGAGCGGCTCTTCTTGTCGAGCCGCGTTTCCCAAAGTTCCTCATCCAGCCGGCGGAGCAGGGCGGGCAGGTTGCGCTCGCCGAGCGCGTCGCCGAGCGCGAACGCCTTGGCCATTTTGTTGTGGATGCAGACTGCGTCCACGTCGCGCTCGGTGACTTCGGGACGGTCGCCGACGAAGAGGCAGACTTTTTCAACCTCCATGTCGAGCTGGCGCGGATGCGGCCCGACGCGCGAAATGAGTTCGGACAACGCCGCGTGCGCGATGTCCTTGCCGCGATTACGAGTGGCGTTGCGCGCCCAGAGTTCCGCCTGCGCCGCCCAATCGCGGTCATTGACGGACCAGCCGTCGAAACTCTCCACCTTGCCCACCGTGCTGAGCGTCTTGTAAAAAACTTTGCGCTTGTCCACTTTGCCGGCGCTGACGAGCAGCCGGACTTCGTCCCAGGAAAACGCTTTGAGTTCCGCGGAAAGTTCCGCCAGCGTCTCGGTCACGTCGGCGGATTGCGCGGTGCGTTCATCGCCGAGGAAATTGCAATCGCGCAGCCAGACGACCTTGCCCGAGCCGAAGAAGGGGAGGGTTTGCAACGCTTCCCGCAGTTTGCCGAGCGCGGCCAGCGCTTCGCCGCTGTTGTTCACCAGACCGTCAATCGTCTCGTGATCCATCCCGCCGAGTTCCTCCGCCCACTCGTGCTGCAATTGCCGCGCACGCTGCTTCACGGAAAACTCATCCTCGCCGCAAATCAATGCGACCGGCTTTACGACAGTGGCGGCCATAAATCACTCCGACTCGCTGCCGGTCTCCTTGATCTGTTCGAGGATCGCGCTCATGTCATCCACCTGCTCGAAGAGCGCGTGCGCCACGAAGATGGGTTTCTTTTGCGCCGTGGCCAGTGCGATGCAATCGCTCGGGCGCGCGTCAATCTCCACGATCTTGCGGGCCACCTCGTTCTGCTGCTGGAGAAAGAGCCGGGCGTAATAAGTGCCGTTGCGCAATTCCGTGATCAACACGCGATCCACCGAGATGCTGAACCCCTTGAACACGCTCTGGATGAGGTCGTGCGTGAGCGGGCGTTCCTTGGGCTGATCGTGCATGAACATATTGATGACCATGCCCATCTGGGGTTCAACCTGGATGACGAAGACCTTCTCGTCGTTGCCGACAAACACCGAGCAGCCCGCCGCCGTGGGCACGAGCAACCGGACTTGAACTGGAACGACGCCGTTCTTCATGGGGAAAGCTTACCGGTGAATCCACGAAAAACAAGCCCCGCACTCGCCCGCCCGCAACTGAAAACAGGACCAGTCTGAATACTCAGTCAAACGCTTAAAGTTTTCACCGACATGAGGACTCGCGGCTGGAAGAATTCAAAGTCCTGGTTCAGACCCTCAACACGCCACGGAACGCCCGGGCGGCGTAGTAAGATTGCGCACCGTTGTGACCCACGAAGACGCGGCCGTAGCGGCGATCACAATAGAGCGCGCCGCCGAGTTCTCTGATATCCGCCGGCGTCTTTACCCAGCTCGACGTCTTCAAATCGAACTCACCGAGTTTTTGCAGCTCCAGATATTCTTCCTCCGTCAAAAGCTCGATGCCCATGGCCGCGGCCAAATCCATGGCGGTGGTTTTCGGGCGGGCCTCCTTCCGCGATAGCCATCCTTCGCGGTCGTAACAAACACTGACGCGGCCTTTGGGAGTTTCCGCGGAACAATCAAAAAAGATGTATTCGCCCGACTTTTTTTCCTGACCCACCACATCCGGTTCGCCGCCGGTGCTTTCCATTTCATTGAGCGACCACAGCTTTTCCGGATTCGCTTCCAGCCTTGACTGGACTTTGGCCCACTCAAGACCGTTATGGCGGTTCAGGTTTTTCTCGAAACGCGCTTTCAACGCGCTGAGCAGTTCTTCCCGTTGTTTTGGTGACAACTGCTTTTTATTGCTGGTGCTCATAATTTTGCTTCAAGCAGATTTAACCAAAGACTCTTGGATAAAATCAAACCTTCAAGAGCGGGCCTCACGGTGAATGTTTTCGTTCTCCATCCTCGCGCACGAGCAAACCGGGTTGCGGTCGCCGAAGACGTTGTCCACGCGGCCTACGCCGGGAGCAGAAAGACTTGTTCGATCATGCGCTCGTTCAACACGTGCTCCTTGCGGCCGTCGGGATGAACCAGGAACACGGCGTTGCCATTCGTGTAAACCACGGTGCCGTCCGCGCCCACGTCGTAAGCCAGCACGCCCGAAGCGAGCGGCTTCGTTTCACCGGCCGGTGAGCGGCGCAGGAGTTGCCAGGATTTCGGGACGAGGTCCGCGCTCTCGTCCTCGCCCGCATCGGCGCGTTGGGATTGGACGAGGTTGCCCCAGACCATCATTTGTTTCATGTCCATCTCGCGCGTCTTCGCGCCGCCGCCGGGGCGCAGCTTGCGTCCGGTGTAAATGGCGGAAAAGAAATTGAGATAGTTGTAGAGGGCGTGGGCCAGTCGAAACGGCAGGAGCAAAATGTTTTTGAAGGATTGCCAGAGACCGGGCGCGTGCCGCTCGGTGTAGGGGCGTTGAATGTAATAAAGACTGCCGTCGGTCTCGAAGTGCGGCGCGAGACAATCCTGGCCCGCAGCCTCCGCGAGCGTGGTGATCTCGCCGGCTTCGGTGTCGAGTTGCTGGATGGTGAACGGGCCGAACGCGGCGAAGTGGCCCTCGCGATTCCGGCCGATGCCGGCGGATTGATAAACGATGAACCGGTCGTCGCCACTCTTCCAACGCGGCGCGGTGTCGAAGGAATCGCCTTCGGTCAGTTCGGAAAAGCCGCCGCGGCCCGCGCGTTTGACGCCGATGTTGGCCGTGCCGTTTTCATGCACGACACTGAAAACCATGTCGCCGGATTGTTTGGAGATGGTGAGATGGCGAAGGCGGGTGTTGTTGTCGTTCCAGAGACGTTTCTCCTCCGCGCCGAATTGCGCGATCTCCAG
>SCTL01000115.1 GCA_004297495.1 Verrucomicrobiota bacterium | reverse complement strand
GGCCGGACAACAATTTTCCGTCGCCGAAAACAAACACGACGCGTCCGGGTGCCGACCACAACATGCGTTCCGGTTGGTTGGTGCTGGTGAACTCGGAGCGAAAGCCCTGTTTGTCCCAGGTGGTCATGCCGCCGTCAAACATGCTGATCCAGAGTGTGCCTCCGCGATCCACCATTAAACGCGGGACGCCCCATTTCAATAAGAACTCGGGCGTGTTGGCGGAACTGTAGCTTTCAAAACGAGTGCCGTCGAAACGCAGCACGCTGCCAAAGAGAGTGCCGATCCACAAATATCCCTCGGGAGTCTGCGCCACGTCCGTCACCGATCCTTCGGTCAACCCGTCGTCTGCGCCCCAAACTTTTACATAATAATTCTGGTTGGCGGCTTCGTTCTCATTCGCCGGCCACGCGCTGAACGCCGACAGGCAAAGCAGCAGCGTCAGCCAGCCGGTGGAGATTTTCGGAACGTGGCGCACGACGCGAGTATGTGGCGAGGTGAATTTGCCCGCAACTGGCTTGTGCCGGGCAGCGGGTTAACGCGACTGCGCTGTTGGGCGCGCGGTTGCCGGAAGATCAATTCGCTTTCCGGTCGCGGCGGACTCGCGCGCGGCGTCGAGAATTTCCGTCACGATCATATTCACTTCGAGCGAGGAAAGTCCCGAGGGTTGAAGCTCGCCACGCACGACGGCAGCCAGATACGAGAGCGGGTTGGCTTCTGGTCCGGTCAATGGCTCGACCGTTGTTTCGGTTTCCGCCTGATCGCCCTTCAGCACGCGCAACAGATTGTTCCGCGGCACGAGCACGTAGCCGTTCTGACCGTAAATCTCCATGTCCTTCCGGTTGTAGGGCCAGTTCCAAGAAGCCTGGATGATTCCTTGCGCCTTGGGATACGTCACCACAATCGTCGCTTCATCGTCCACCTTCGGATAAACTTCCGGTTTGAGGTGTTGCGTCACTGCGAAAACCGAAGTCGGTCGCTGCCCCCGCATGAGCCAGGTCATCAAGTCGGCGCCGTAACAACCAAAATCCGTCAACGCCCCGCCACCGTTCTGGACGGGATCAGTAAGCCACTGCAAGAATTCCGGCGGGCAGCCGATTTCCTTTGGCCCGCGATGGCCGTCATGAACCACGACCTTGCGCAAGTCGCCGATGGCGTTTTGCTCGTGGATCAATTTATACGCAGCCTGATTGGCGGAATACCAGGTGGTTTCATAATTCACGAGCAGATGGATGCCGGCCTTTTTTGCGGCGGCAGCCATGGCGCGGGCATGTTCCATGTTCACCGCGAGCGGTTTCTCCATCATCACGTGAACGCCGCGCGCGGCGCACGTTTCCACGACGCGCCGATGATCGAACGTGCTGGTGAAAGTCGCCACCGCCTGCACATTGGTCTTGGCGAGCAACTCTTCCAGCGTGGCGTAAAAGAGATTCGGGCTGAGTTTGTAAAGCCTCGCGTTTTGCGCCACCAGCTCCGGGTCCGGCTCGACAATGCCGACCACTTGCACCTGCCTGTCAGCAAGCGCGCGCGGGAGAAATCCCCGCACGTGAGTATGAACCAGGCCAACGATGGCGAGGCGCACCGGAGGTTTGGTTTCCTCGGAGACGGCCGTAAGCGCGGCCAGTCCGAGCAAGGCACAAATGAATTTAAGAAGAGGGTTCATGATCTTACCGGCCATGCGACGTCGAGTAATGCAAACTTGCAAACTTCCTGACGATTGAGGTCGCCAGATTACTGATTGCTGACTCCGAGCTCTACCGCACATACATGCACTAGAATTCGCGCCGAAGCGTGGCAGGATACGTCACCCAATGTCCGGCAACCAATTGTCCCATCGTCACGACTGCCGCGCCGCTGCCAGGATCACGGCGGGCGCCTCGGTGGTTTTTGCAGTGCTGGCCGCGTTACTAAGCGTCACGTCCGCCGCCGCGCAATCAAGTCGGGCGGGAATGGGTTCGATTCCTTACGCCGACGCGTTGGGGACCGGTGTCACGTTTCGCGTCTGGGCGCCGAATGCGACGAGCGTGGCCGTGCGCGGCCCGTTCAACCCCGGCGGTTGGAACAACACGAGTAACTTTCTGGTCAAGGAAGCCGGCGGTCTCGGACTTTGGTCCGGCGACAACACCAACGCGCGCGCCGGCGACACGTTTCAATACAAGTATTATCTCAATGGCAATCTCTGGAAACGCGACCCGCGCGGTCGCAAGGTCGTCAACTCATCCGACAACACGATCATTTACGACCTGAATGCTTTCAACTGGGCGGGGGACACTCGTTTGTCGGTGAATGCCTCCGACCTGGTGATTTACGAAATGCACGTCGGCGCGTTCTACGACCCGACTCCGGGTTCGGGCGGCCCGGGGAAATTTGCCGACGCCATCACGAAGCTGGATCATCTCACCGAGTTGGGCGTCAACGCCGTCGAATTGATGCCGGTCTCGGAATTCGCGGGCGACAATAGCTGGGGCTACAATCCCGCCGACCTCTACGCAGTGGAAAACACCGGCTACGGCGGCCCGGACGGCATGAAGAACTTCGTCAAAGCCGCGCACCAACGCGGACTCCGCGTGCTGCTCGACGTGGTTCACAATCATTACGGCCCGAGCGATCTTGACCTGTGGACTTTTGACAACGGCGCCAGCCCGGGCATTTATTTCTACACGGCGGCGAACATCTGCTGCAACCAGTGGGGAGGTCGTCCAAACTATTCCACCGAGGGAGTGCGCTCGTTCATCATCGGCAATTTTCGCGAGTGGCTGGACGAATATCACGTGGACGGCTTCCGCTGGGACTCCGTTGGGGCGATGAGATATTACGATCCCGGACACGTCAACATCCCGGAAGCGGATTCGCTCATTCAATACATCAACTCCACGATCATCCATTCGGATCACCCCGGGGCCATCAGCTTTGCGGAGGATCAATCGGGCGGAATGAACTTTGACGGCGAATGGAATCGCAGTTTTGGCGACACGCTGATCGGCGAGATCGTCAAAGGGACCGATAGTTCCCGGGACATGGCGGGACTCTTCAACGCCATGAACGTGTCCGGATTTTTCCGCGTTCTGTATGACGAATCCCATGATCTGGTCGGCAACCTGAATGGAACTGGCGCCCAACGATTACCTTATCGCATTCAATCAACCGACCCGACCGGTTACTACGCCCGCAAGCGCTCCATGCTGGCCGCCGCCGTCGTGTTGACCACACCCGGAACTCCGATGCTGTTCATGGGACAGGAGATGCTGGAGACCCAGCAGTTCGGCGATGGCAATCCGCTGCATTGGTCGAACAAGACCAACTATGCGGGAGTCTTTCAGTTTTATCGCGACTTGATTCATCTGCGACGAAACCTCGACGGCGTCAGCCTCGGGCTTACCGGTCCGAACATCACGTCGCACGCCGTGGACGACACCGCCAAAGTTCTCGCCTTCCATCGCTGGGGCGCCGGCGCCAACGACCAGGTGATGGTGGTGATGAATTTTTCCAACAAGGCGATCACGAACTACAGCGTCGGCGGATTTCCCGCCAACGGCGACTGGTACGTCAACCTGAACTCGGATTGGACGACCTACGGCTCGGACTTCGAGAACAAGGGCAGCGGGTTGGTGACCGTGTCCGGCGGCAACGGCCAGCTCACGCTCGGTCGTTACAGCGTGCAGATTCTTTCCCGTCAGGCGCTGCCGCAACTGGATGCCGACGGCGACGGGTTGCTCAACGGTTGGGAGCAGGCGCATTTCGGCAACCCCACCATCGCCGTTGCCACGGCGGACAATGACCTGGACGGCGCGAACAATTTGCAAGAGCAGGCCGCGGACACGGATCCCAACTTGGCGACTTCGGTTCTAAAGTTCACCGACATCCGGGTGCAGAGCGGGCACGTCGTCTTAAACTGGAAAGGCGGTCAGGCCGCCCGACAGATTCTCAAACAAGCCAGCAGTCTAAGCGGACCGTGGACTGCCATTTATACCAACAACCCTCCCACCGCCGTGACGAACTCCATCACGATCTCGCTTCCGGCGTCGTCCCCCGCCTTCTTCAGAATTGCGATCGCCCCCTAGCTCTTTCCGCCGTTCGTGTTCTCAAACGAGCATCGCGTCAGAGCCCTGCTTAAACAACGGCGTTTTCGAGCTGTAATTTGGGTTTTGGATGCTTCCCGCACCCGGAACTGACGCAGGAAATTTCGGACGCACGATGTTTTTGTTTTGGCCGGACCAACCTGCGCGTTAAACTCCCCGCATGGCTCTGACACGACACTGCTGGCAATGCGGCCGCGAATACACCATCTCCCCAACGCCGGGCCGCTCCGAGACATGCGATTGCGGCGCGGACCTGAAAGTCTGTCTCAACTGCGCGAGCTACGACCCGAAGGTGGCGTATCAATGCCGTGATCGCCGCGCCGAGCCGGTCGAGGAAAAACATCTGGCCAACTACTGCGAGTATTTCGAGTTCGCGCGCCGCGTGTTCACCGCGCCCGCAGAGGAAACCAAACGCCGCGACAAAGCGCGCGATGATTTGAAGAAGTTGTTCGGGGATTGACGAACGAGCGGGGCTGCAACCGTGTTCCAACAATCAACGAAGAGTCACTTTTCCGGCTTCTTCATGCCCAACAATTTCGCCACTTCGGCCTGAGCGAAAATCACGTCGGGATCGCGTTGGAGCGCGTCGTCATAGTGGCGGGAAAAACCTTCGCCCGTCTCGCTGGCCACCAAGAGAGCGCGCGCCTGCCTCACCAGCGGCTCGACCATCGCGGGCGTCAGCGGTTCTTTCGCATCCAGCGCCTCGTCCATCGCCACGATGAGTTGCGAGAGCGGATGCAGCCACGCGAACCACGGATCGTTCGTGAGCAGTTGCAGAAAATGATTCGGCGACGTGATCTTGCCGAGGGTTTGCTCGTAGCTCACGCGCTCGGATTCGACCAGCGCCTTGTGCAGTTTCAGCAACGCTTCGCGGAGTTCCGGCAGGGAATCATTCATGGCTCAAGGCTCGCGGTTCGTCAGGACTCGTTCGATGCGGCGGTCGGGGATGAGCCAGAGCAACGCCACGAAGGCGTAGAGGCCCACTGCAATCCACGGACTCACAAACGCCAGCGGAATGGCGGCGAGATAGCAGACCGGCGAAAGTTTCCCCTTCCAATCCGAACCGATGGCCGCCGCGAGCAGCGAGTCGCGGCCTTGATGCGCGATGATCACGCGTTGCAGGATGTAGTAGGCAATCGCCGCCATCAGCAGCACGCCGCCATAAACCGCCGTGGGCACGGGCGCGGCGTGGTTCTCGCCGGCCCAAGCCGTGGTGACGGGGAAAAGCGACAGCCAGAACAGCAGATGCAGGTTGGCCCAGAGAATCCCGCCGCTGACGTGCTTCGCGGAATGAAGCATGTGATGATGGTTGTTCCAGTAAATGCCGACGTAAATGAAACTCAGCACGTAGCTCAGGAATACGGGCAAGCGCTCCTTGATCGCGGTGAGGTCGTCGCCGTGCGGGACTTTCAATTCCAGCACCATGATCGTGATGATGATGGCGAGCACGCCATCGCTGAAAGCTTCGAGCCGGTTCTTTTCCATGCGCGGAGAATATCCAACCAGTCGGCGCGGCTCGTCAAAGCAGAATTCCCGCAATCGCCGCGTTGAGCAGCGTTGCGACGAAGCCGACGAACAGCGCGCGCAAGCCAAGTCGCGCTAGATCGTGGCGTCGTTCGGGCGCGATGGCGCCGATGCCGCCGAGTTGGATGCCGACGGAGGCGAAGTTCGCAAAGCCGGTAAGTGCGAACGCGGCGAGCACATAGGAACGAGTGGTCATGAAATCGGGCGTGGCTTTCCAGCCTTTCATCACGAGGTAGGCGTAGTGTTCGTTGATGGCGAGTTTCGCGCCAAGCAGGCTGCCGACTTTGGAAACGTCCGCCGGCTCGACGCCCATCAGGAACGCGGCGGGCGAAAAAATCCAGCCGAAGATTTTCGAGAGCGAGAGG
Organism: Verrucomicrobiota bacterium; assembly: GCA_004297495.1. Taxonomy (GTDB): domain Bacteria; phylum Verrucomicrobiota; class Verrucomicrobiia; order Limisphaerales; family JADLHS01; genus SCTL01. Next base: position 2,896 of record SCTL01000115.1, on the reverse strand, counting down.
TCTTTGTCCACCAGGCCGATAATCGCATCAAACATCGCGACGAAGGCGATGAAGACGATGAGCATGGCGGCGACGTTGAGCGCGAGCTTCAATCCGTCGGTCGTGCCCGCGGTCGCGGCGTCAATGCCGTTGACGTGGGGAGACTTTTCGAACTGGGCGTGGGCGGTGCCGGCGGTTTCGGGTTTCCCGATTTCGGGCATGAACAGTTTTGAGAGATAGAGGCTGCACGGACAGGCCATGATGCAAGTGGTCAACACCGCGACCGGGTCCGCGCCGTAGTTGATATAGACGACCATCATGCCGCCCGAGATATGCGCGAACCCGCTGGTCATCAGCGCGAAGAGTTCGGATGGGGTCATGCGTGGCACGTAGGGTCGCACGATGAGCGGTGCTTCGGTCTGGCCCATGAAGACATTGGCTGAGACGGAAAGCGTTTCCGCACCGCTCGTGCCCATGAGATGCACCATCACGCGCGCCATGAGGCGGACGATGCGTTGCAGCACGCCGTAATGATAAAGCACGGTGAAGAACGCGGAGACGAACAGGATCGGCGGCAGCGCCTTGAAGGCGAACATGAACATGAATTCCTTGCCGGGATTCAGCGCGATGTCACCGGGCCGCGCGAGATTGCCGAAAACAAATTCCGCGCCCTTGTCCGAGAAGTTGATGAAGCTGACGACGATGGCCTTGGCTTTTTCCAGCGTGTCGTGGACGAAGGGCACTTTGAGCACGAGCAACGCAAGGACGAGCTGCAACGCGACGCCCCAACCGATGGTGCGCCAGTTCACGGCGCGAAGATTCGAGGAGAACATCGCGACGAGTCCGAAGAAACAGAACACGCCCGCGAACGCCTGACCGCGCGGACCGATCGCGCCGCGTGCGAGATAGGTGGCGCAGCCGAGAGCCATGATTCCGGCTCCGATGCTTAGTCGCCAGGACAAGGGCGTGCGCGGCGGATGGTCTGGTTGCATGGCGCGGAAGCTAAGGCGTCGAGGGTCGAGAGTCGAGAGTCGAGTGTGGCTGCGAGCGCGCCCTCTCTTCGCGGAACACACGAATCCAATGCCCGCCGGCCTCAACGCTCCAGCGATGCGGCGGCGCGGGCCGAGAGGACTTTTTTCGACGGCACATAGCCCGCGATGAACTCGCGATAAAACTCCGCGAACGTTCCCGCCGCCAACGCCGCGCGCACGTCGGTCATCAGCTTCACGAACATGTGGGTGTTGTGAACGCTCAACATGCGCAGGCCGAGGATTTCGTTCACGTTCAGCAGATGCCGCAGATACGCGCGCGTGAAATGGCGGCACGCAAAACATTCGCAGCCTTCCTCGATGGGCCGGAAATCCGCCTTGCAAGCGCCGGCCTTCACGCTGTAAGCGCCCTTGCGCGTGAACGCCGTGCCGTTGCGCGCCACGCGCGTGGGCAGCACGCAGTCGAACATGTCCACGCCGCGCGCGATCAACTCCACCATCTGCGCCGGCGTGCCGAGGCCCATCGCGTAACGCGCCTTGTGCGCCGGCAGGAAAGGCTCGGCGAGTTCGACGGCCTTCATCATTTCCGGCTCGGGTTCGCCCACGCTCACGCCGCCGATGGCGTAACCGTCGAATTCCATCGCCACGAGCGCCTTCGCGCATTCTTCGCGCAACGCCGGATTGCTGCCGCCTTGCACGATGCCGAAAACTTTTTGTCCGTGCGCGCGCGGTTGCTCGCGACATTCACGCGCCCAGCGGATCGTGCGCTCGACGGCGAGACGTTGTTCCTTCGCGGGCGCGTCGTGCGGCGGGCATTCGTCGAAGACCATGGCGATGTCCGAGCCGAGCACGCGCTGGATTTCCATCGCTTCCTTCGGGCCGAGGAAGAGCGGCGAGCCATCGAGGTGCGAGCGGAATTCCACGCCGTGCGTTTTGATTTTGCGAATCTTCGCGAGACTGAAGACCTGGAAGCCGCCGCTGTCGGTCAGGATCGGCAAGTTCCAGTTCATGAATTGATGCAGGCCGCCGGCGGCGCGGATGATGTCGAGGCCGGGCCGGATGTTGAGGTGATAGGTGTTGCCGAGAATGATCTGCGTGCCGAGTTCGAGCAGTTCGCGCGGATCGAGCGCTTTCACGCTGGCCTGCGTGCCCACGGACATGAACACGGGCGTGTCCACCACGCCGTGCGCGGTGGTGAGCCGGCCCAGCCGCGCTTTGGTGGACGAATCGGTTTTCAGCAATTCAAACATGCGCGGGAGGTTTTAACGCAAAGTCGCGAAGACGCAAAGGCGCAATGTGCAACGCGCGACGACGGAGGACGACGCCCCGCCGCTTGCGATTGGCCGTCAAAAGAACAAGACCGAGGGTTGAATGGGAAACTTTGTGGTTCGCTCAGGAAACTTTGCCCATCACGAGGGCAACATTGGTCTGCGAACCGGGTCGGTTGCCCGGCGGGAGGGCATCGTTGGTCGGCGATTGGGATAACTTGCCCTCCGCGAGACCAACCTTGGTCTCAGGGAGGGCAACATTGCCTTCGACGAGGGATAATTTGGTCTCGGCGAGACCTATTTCGGTCTTTCAAACCTCCACGTTTCCTGTCGCAACCACCTTTTTTACAGCCATTTACTAGGGTTTGGCTGGCTGGGGCTTGTTCGGGCGTCCGGGATAGCGGGTGGCGAGGTCATCATGGATGTCGCTGGCCCCGGCGCGACCGCGTTTGGCGGCGTCGGCGGTGGTGTTGTAGTAGGCGAGATTGGCGAGCATGATTTCGTTGCCGACCACGTCGAACGTGTCGTCCGCCTTGGAAGCGAGCAGATGGAGGCGTGGAAGGAATTTCAGGATTTGAGCGCGGGCGGCGCGGTCTTTGAGAACTTCGGCAACCTGAATGTAGCTGGGAATGTAATCCGGGTTGCTGGCCATGTAGCCGG
>SCTL01000114.1 GCA_004297495.1 Verrucomicrobiota bacterium | reverse complement strand
CTTGTTCACTTTTTCCGAGCATGGTCATTTGCTGAACTGAACTCTTCCAAGCACGAAACCCGCACAAACATTGGTTTGGAAGTTTTATTTTGGCCAAATTATCCGCACGCGAGAGGGGTGTGCGGTGTGAAGCGTTTTTAGCGATAACGCGAAACCACAGATGAGCGCGCCGATCCGGATTTTTGACGCGGATCGCTTGGCGGTAATGCCACCTTAACCCATCATTCACGATCCCTGAAAGCCACCTTCAGGCCGGTACCAGCGCCGCCGGACGCGCCACTGCCAAACAAAAACGCCGGCCAAGTTCGCACAACCTGGCCGGCGCTCAAAACGATTCAATTATTCACGCCGCTTGGCGCTGCTCGCCGCAGTCATTCTTGCGAGCCTCAACTGCGGCTGCCAAGCGTTTCTTCGTGGCGGAAGTCAGTTCGATAACGCCACATTGAATCTCACCACTATAACCCCCCTCTGTCGGATGCAAGATTTCGTGCTCCAGCAACACCATCAACGCAGAGTTTTGTTGCATGGCACACTCCATCTCAAGAGCGGGCGAGCGAGGGAAGCCTTCCAGATGGTCTATCACGATCTCTTCGATGAATGATACAAAAGGGAGTCCGCTCAGTTTCGCGCGTTCCGCGAGTTTCAAAAAGACCTTGCCTTGCAGCTTAACCCGCTCGACACCGCCAGTATCTTGGTCTTCAAGTGTCACTGCGACATCGCCGCTACCAATCGCGCTGTCCTGGCGATGTTTCTCGATGACTGTCAGTCCGGCCAGCGTGACACACCAGCCGCTCGTCGTTGACCGCTCGATCAAAGGCGGGTTTTGGCTGGCGAGTTGCGACAGCGCCAACGCCAATTGATCGCAATTCATTTTCCAACCGAACCGTTTGAGCAACTGCTGAATCAGCCCGGGTTTGATTCCAATCAACTCGCGCGCACCATTGGCTTTGAGGATGCTCAATAAGGCCAGCCACAGGCGAGGGATGCCCTGCTCTGTCATCTCCACTCGTGGCGCGCTGGCGGGCGCGGAGGCCGGTTTGGTTGAGGCTTGTTTTGCGGCGCCGTTGGCGCTACGGTGGGCACGGATTCGGTTGATGGTTTTCATTTTGTTGTGATGCCTTCATTCGGGTCTTTTGGTGGCGTGGTGTTACTAGCACTGCGCCACCGTTTTGTTTTCTGGTTTGTCTCGACCCGCCCTTGACCCATTCGGGCAGGCTGAGACGAAAATCACTTCGGACGTTTTGGATCGTTCAACCATGCTTGCATCTGGAGCGCATACTCGCCGCCCGGCTCGCGGGCGCTCTTGGATTCTGAAAGCCATTGCGAAATTTGCGTCGGGTCCACGTTCAGAAATTTCACCAATGCGGACCGCGCGCCCGGAAGTTCCACCGCCGCTTGAAGTTTCTTTTTGAGTTCAGGCCATTGCGGTTTGCTTTTCATTTCGCCGCTACTTCTAGCGGACGATGACGAATCCGTCAATCCAAAATGTGACGATTGTTCAATCGCTTCTACCTGGCATCGGTGCGTTGCCTGCCTGATGGCTTCAACGAATCGCGATCCGTTCAACCCCACTCTGCTCATTTCCCAATTAAGAATCACAGCAGCTCTTACAACAGCGGACGCATATTCGACTTTCAGCTCCGACGGCAAATCCCTGATACAGTCCTCGGTTATGGCGGTGAGCGCGTTCGTCACCAAAGAATCTTTATCTGCAAGCGTGACGAAAACCCTCGGATAGAACGGATGCCCGGCGGCGATCTTCTCGAACAGTTTTCCCAAGATTGAATCGTATGCGGCGCTGAATAATGTATCTGGAGGAATTGCTCTGGTTTCAGGCTCTAATTCGAGCGACATGCAATTCCGAGTTCCCTTGTGAAGGAAAATTAGCTCATCGTTTCCGGCGTTCTCTCGCCCGGTAGCAAGCCACTTTTCGCTAACCAAAAACTGACGACACAACCGAAGAGCGATGTCAAAACGGATAGCAACGCGCGCATCTTCGTAACTCGCGATCCGGTCTGTTTTGATGGCCAACTGGCTTGCAAATTCCTCGCGAGTTAGGCGAAGCTTTTCGCGCACCTCCCGAACACGTCTGGCAATCTGAACATCGGTCGCAGACAGGCTGCTTGAATTTCGTCGCACAGCCGGAGTATGAACCCTCCATAAAAAATCTCAAACTTCTGTTGACTAAACATGCAATGCCGTATTAAATCCGGTTTGTAATGGCAACGGTTTCCAAGTCCAAACAAGCGCCGCGTATCAAAGGAATCTGCGCGGCGGCTCGCGATTTGGGCTGCACGAGGCAACACCTTGGCTTGGTTGCACACAGACACCGGCCTTCCCCAAAACTGCTTGAAAAATTCCGCGCATGGAAACGCGCCGCCCGTCAAACCAACCAAACAACCGCATGAAATCCACCGCCCCCGAATCTCTCAAAGCCGCGCTCGACCAAATCTTCAGCGCCAAGTCCGAACTTGCCAGCTTGAACGAACTGGTATCCGTCACGTCGGCCCGCCGGCTCTCGCTCGAATGTTCGTGCGATTTGGGCGACGAGAAAGCGCTGGCCGAAATCACACGGCTTCAGGTTGTCGAAGCGTTGTTACCGCGCCGGATCGCAAACCGTGAGGAAGCCATCAATTACAATGAAGCGACGCTGTTGAAAGCGGGCCACGATTTCATTTCGCAACATCTCGGGCCGCGTATCCGTTCGATGGTTGAACGCGCCAAGAAGTCGGCACGCGCCAGGCTGGAAACAGATTTCCCGGATGCGCTTGCATTGGACCTCGCCGTTGATGGGAGCGCCCTGGTTCGGGAGTTGGACGGCTTTTTAAGGTATGCAACACTCAGCAACTACACTGGTGACGATCTGACCAGATATGCGGAAAGGTTGCTGCGCACCTGGTCAGATTGCGACGCGCGCGAAGCCAAACTTTCGTGACCGCCAGCGATTCCATCTCAATTCCAGAGCGCACCGGCAAGATCGGGTCCGATGTTTTCCAATACCTTGTCGCGCTTGTGCGCAACCGCACGGGCGACGATTTTCACGCGGCGTTCAATTCGGTGATGCCGGCCAACAGCGACTTGATGCAGACAGGCTACGGCAATTTTGATTCCGCAAGGGATTTCAGCAAGCTGCTCAATCGTGTTGAGAATCGGTCCGGACTTTCCGCCGGCCCTTCCCTTGAACGCTCGGCGGGCGATATTGCCGTGCTCACGAAGCGCTTTGCGCCGCAGTTCAACTGGGAACCAACGGCGGTGCAATGGGACTTGCTTCGGCGGACGGCAGATGAACTGGAGCGCGCCGGTGTTCCGGAGCGCCTATTCAATCGCGCGCCGGAAGGCGTAACCGCATCGGACTGGAACACCGCGCAAAAGATGGCCGACGGCGTGCGCGCCTTGCTGGATTCAGAGATGACCGATCCGGTGGATCGCGGCCCGATTTTGGAATACGCGCAACCCGCACAGATTCGCGGTGTGTTTCGCCGGGCAGTCGAGCGCCTGATGACGGAACAATCGCTTTCTCTCCGCCAGGCATTCGACCGGCTGAAGGAAACCGAACCGATCTTCTGGACGATGGCGATGCTCAGCTTTGAACCGGAGGGGGACAGTTGATGCAAACGCAGCCAAAAGCTTTATCAATTTCCGAGGTTGGTTCTTCGGAAACAGGTGTGTGCGACTGTGGTCGCATTGACCTGCTACTGTCCGCTGCGCCGCAAAATTGGGCCAGCACGATTAGACGGCGGCGCGCTCCCCGCGCCGCCGTTCTAACGACGGCGGAGTCTGGCGCATGAACTTCACCGGCAGCGAGATTGCAAAAATCGGTTTGCTGCGCAACACCGCAGTAGAAGCGAAAGCCGCGCAACAGCTCTCCGCCCGCGCCGTCAACCACTTGGAATCCACGCTGCCGGCACTCCGCCGCGCTGCTCATCAATCACCAAAAACCAACACACAATGAATCTTTCCATCACGGATATTTCCAAACTCACCCCTGACGAAGCCAGTCAGCTTTTCAATCAGGCGGTGGACGAAACCCAGCGCGGCGCCGGCATCGGTTACAAACAAGCATTTGAGCGCGCCAAGTCTCTCTACAAAGATTTGTGGGCCCGGGTGATTGAAGGCAACCGGCCTGTCACTTACGAAACTCGCGCCGCGTCACTCGCGCTGGGTAACGACGGCATTCCGCCAGAGCCAGTCTTTGCGCCGCCTATGCTCACACTCTTGGGCTTACCCGCGGACGCCGACACGCTTGAGGAGAGGACCGCTTGGCGCGCGACTAAAGGCGTGACTACGCCGCGCGATTCCGCCGCCATCAAGCAGGCGCTTTTTGATCTATGGCGCGGTCGGCTCGCCGCGCAAAAATCCGGTCGCGTGACTGACGCCGAGGTTGAACTGAAAATGAAAGAGAGATTCCCGCTGCTTTATCCGGTTGCATCCACGGTCAGCAACTAAAACGCACATGAACGCCGCCATCAAAATCAAACTCCCTGACGACCTGCGCAAGCGGATCGAGGATTACAAGACCGCGCTCAACGCGGAGATCGCTGGACATGCGGCGCAGTTGGAAAAGGCGGAACGTGAATTAGTGAACTTGCAGGAAACAGAGTCCTCACTATCGAGTCAGATCGCGATGTTGGAAACCACCACGCGGCATGATGACGAATCGGGCGTAGCCCATCTTACCAATTTGCAAACACGGCTGAGTCTCCTGCGAAATCAACTCACAGCGGCGGAAACAGCGGTAGCCACAGCGCGCGAAACAAAAGTCGCGCTCAAGGCGTCGCCATTGGTGAAGGAACTTTTCGGATTTTACGCAGAGCAATTGCCGAAAGTGATTGCGGAAACCTTGCGTCCCTTGTTCAAGGATTTGCCGAGCGCGGATCGCTTCGCGCGCGAAACACACGCCGTGGCCGGGCTTGGTAGCGTGAGAGATTGGGCCACCTGGAACGCGCTGGCGGCGGCTACGCCAGCTAATATGCAATATGTGTTCGCCATTTTAGATCGCGCACTTGCGGGAAGTCCCAATCTTGGATTCGATGCGCCCACCGGAGAGTGGCAACCCGCCTGACGATGCGCGCGAACATTTCCAATTTTGAGCGAGTCGGTGCAACTGGAGAGTTGTTTCATATACATGTCGAAACCACTCGCTCAGCCTGGCGAGGAGTCTGTGCCTCGCCAGGTTCTTTTCGCGGTGGATGCAACTTCGGTTATTTCGGCGTTCACTGCGCGCACGGCGTTTTCCCCCGGCGTCGTGCGTTTACTTTCGCCGCGCTCGTGTTGGCGGCTACGGTTTGTTTGTCGGCGGGGGCACAGGATTTTTTGGGGGCACACACCAAACCAATGCACCCAACTCCCGATTCCTCGCTGCCGCAAATCACCTTCAAACGTCCGCTCGTGAATCTCTGGACCGCCGTCGCGGCGCTGGATCGCAGCAGCTACGAAGTGCTCGCACTCATTGAAGAGGGCAGGCTGCGTTTCGCGTGGAACATTGCGCTGCGGGGCGATGGACAGCGTGACGTTCGCATTCTAACACAAAGCCTTTTCGAGTTTCAAAACAACCAGGCCGCGCCGAGCATTTCCGCCGATGAAGATTTTCAACGCGCAGTGAAATTGATTTTCCCCGCTGTTTCGCACACTCGCGGTGTCGCCACTGTTCGCGCCGCCACGATCTACAAAAAGTTTTCCGTCAGCTCCTGCCACGTGTTAAGCCTCGCCGAGCAAGGGACTCTGCGTTTGCTTGCTGGTACCGTTCAACGCCCAGGTCCGGACGGGTCGCCGCAGATCGAATTCAATAGCGTGGTGGAATTCCTGGCACGGAGGCGCATGGTGTGAACAAGCTTTCAAAAAACCTTACGGCGGTGCTGGTGGTCACGAGCGCAATGGCGGTCAGTTCCTGGGGGCAATCATCCAATTGTAACATGCCCCTAACAATTCACGCAGGCGCGTTGCCTCAAATCACTTTCCGAGCGCCGCTCGTTTCCGTTAATGTCGCATGTGCCGCGCTGGAGTTGGATAGCAGGGCTGTTGTGCGGTTGATCGAAAGCCGTGCGCTGCCTTGGGCTTTTGATCTCGCACTCGAAAGCCGGCGCGAAATCCGGTTGCTCGCGGCATCGCTGCATCATTTTCAACAGCCGGCTGCGCCGCGTGTTGGTTCGTTTGCCGAGGCCATCGAAATCATTTTCCCGACGATGACCGCCGCCCGCGTTGGCGTCGTGAGCAAGATCAAGGCGATTCAGATTGCGCGCCGGTTCAGTGTAAAAGGCGATCACGTTTTACGATTAGGCGATGCCGGCTGGCTCTCTTTCGTGCCAGGCACAAAACGTCATGCTGGCATCTCGCCGGAAATTTTGTTCTCAAGCGTCTCTGGATTTCTAAGGCGGAGGCGCATCGCGTGAAATTATTCAATGCACAATTTCGAGCAGTCGGAGAAGGAGACATAGCGTTTGGGATTACGGGCATTGCCCCATTGGCCGAGTCTTCGGGTGTCGCTGCTCACTGGCTGCAATTGCGGCGGCTTTTGCAGCCAGGCTTTTTCCATCCGCTAAGAGACGCATCTCCGCCTTGATCCTATGAACAAGAACCGCCGCCGCAGTTCATCCCATCTCGAACTCGCCGATACCTGGAAAATTCCCGCGTGGCAGGTTGGCGGTCCTCGTAACATTCGCAAGCGCAAGCTGGACGAACCGAAGGTTTGCGCCGCGCTCAAGCGCTGGTTGTTTCGCGAGAAAATAAACTATGCGCAGGCGCAAGCACGTTTGTTGCAGCGGTTCGGACTCAAGGTCGGAACGGCCACGATCTGCAAATTCTGGCAGCGTTGGAGCGGTGCAGACCAAGCCGCACAAGTCGAACCTGGCACGGTTTCAATCAACCTGACGATTCACTCTTCGACGCCGGTTCGTGTGCAAGTTTCCGAAGTCAAAGGAGGCCGCGCGTGAATTCTCCGGCTCAAATTTCCAAAGTCACAGTTCAACTTTTTGGGGGCAAATACGCGGGGGATGAATGGAGGTTCGACTATGTTACTGCCTGCATCCTGCCCGGTGAGATTTTCCAACCGC